>CANBZB010000093.1 GCA_947373745.1 Burkholderiales bacterium
CGCCGTTGCCGCCACTGGCAGAAGACTCTGCTGCACTGACATGCACATTCATTGCTTGGCGGTGTTTCACAGGAAATTCGGTCAACTCAAAATAATGGGTGGCAAACAAAGTGAAAGATTGTGATTTGTCGTGCAAGTGCGTAGCAATACCGCCGGCCAAAGCCAGTCCGTCAAAAGTGGATGTGCCACGGCCAATTTCATCCATCAAAACCAAACTGTTGGCGGTTGCGTTGTGCAAGATATGCGCTGCTTCCGTCATTTCCAGCATGAAGGTCGATTGCGCATTGGCTAAATCATCCGCTGCGCCAATGCGCGTATGGATGGCGTCTATCGGCCCTAATGTGCAAGCACTTGCTGGCACATGGCTACCCATACTCGCTAACAACACAATCAATGCGACTTGTCGCATGTAGGTCGATTTACCACCCATATTCGGTCCGGTAATCACTTGCATGCGCTGGTTGGGGCCTAAATGCGTGTCATTGGCAATAAATGTCTTGGCAGATCCGTCGTGCGTGCGCCCGTGGGTTGCTGCAAGTCTGGCTTCCACTACAGGGTGACGCCCTTGTGTGATGTCAATGCAAGGCGTATTCACAAAAGTGGGTGCGCACCAATGCAAGGTGATGGATCGCTCTGCCAATGCACACAAAGCATCTAGCGTGGCAATAGCGCTACCCAGTTGCGTGAGTGCGGGCACAAAGGCCTGCAACAGATCGAGCAATTGCTCATATAAAAACTTTTCACGTGCCAGTGCGCGTTCTTGGGCACTTAAGGCTTTGTCTTCAAACGCTTTGAGTTCGGGGGTGATAAAGCGTTCTGCATTTTTAAGCGTTTGGCGACGACGATAGTCTTCAGGCACTTTGTTCACTTGCCCTTGCGTGACTTCGATGTAGAACCCATGCACCTTGTTGAATTGCACGCGCAAATTGGCGATACCAGTACGCTCACGTTCCCGGGTTTCTAGGGCGAGCAAAAAATCATCGCAATTGGTTTGAATAGCGCGCAACTCATCCAAATCGCTGTCGTATCCGTCTCCAATCACCCCGCCCTCGCGTAGCAATGCAGCAGGCTCTGGAAGCAATGCGCGTGTAATTAAGGCTCCGCATTCAGGATTGACGGACATGTCTTGCGCCAAGCCTTGAAGCAAAGGACTTTGCGGAAGAAGCGGTTGCATTTGCAAAGCTTTTTCCAAAGCAATACCCAAAGCCACTAACTCGCGGGGGCGCACCTGCCGCAAAGCAATACGAGCACTGATACGTTGCACATCACCAGAGCCCTTGAGTGCGTTGCGCAGTGCTTGGTATGGCTCATGCAATCCGGTGTCTTGAAGCGCAGCAATGGCGTTTAAGCGCATGGTGGCTTGGGAGCGGTCCCGCTCTGGGGACAGCAACCATTGTTTGAGTTGGCGGCTTCCCATGCCTGTCATGCAGGTGTCGAGCAGTGAGAACAGGGTGGGAGATTCTTCGCCGCGCAAGGTTTGGGTGAGCTCTAAATTGCGACGCGTACTCAAAGGCAAATCGACCAACGCGTCGTTGCGCACCACCACCACTTTGTGGACATGCGTCAATGCACGGCCTTGGGTGTGCTCGGCGTAGGCGAGCAATGCATTGGCCGCAGCATGCGCTTGCCCTAAGTCTTGCGCATTCCAAGCTTGTAGCGATGCCGCTTGCAAATGCGCAAGCAGTTCACGTGCACCCAGCGCTGAATCAAACTGCCAGGCAGGACGTAGTTGAATAGGCAAGTGCAGGCTGTCTGCCAGCGCTTGAATGTTTTTTTCAAAAACGGGGCTAACTTCGGCGCTAAAAATCAATTCGCTTGGTGCCACACTGGCAACCCATTGCGATAGCTCAGCACTGTCGCATTCGGCCAGATACACCACGCCTTGTGTCACGCTCATCCAAGCCAATCCCATGCCCGCGCGCTCGCTTTGATGTACAGCCAAGACAAAGCTTTCAGATTTATCGCTCAGCAAGGCGCTGTCAGTCAAAGTTCCCGGTGTGACGACCCGCACCACTTTGCGCTCGACAGGCCCTTTGCTGGTGGCAACATCGCCCACCTGCTCGCAAATGGCGACCGATTCACCGAGCTTGAGTAAGCGTGCCAGATACGTTTCAACAGAATGAAAAGGCACGCCCGCCATCACCACAGGCTGCCCAGCAGACTGTCCGCGCTGCGTGAGCGTGATGTCTAGTAAGCGAACGGCTTTTTCAGCATCTTCAAAAAATAATTCATAAAAATCGCCCATCCGATAGAAAAGCAGCGTGCTGGGGTACTCGGACTTGAGGCCCAAGTACTGCTGCATCATCGGGGTGTGGGCGGAGAGGTCTGGCATGCTGCTTCGCTGACTTGGCGCTAGTTCGCTGTGGGTTGCTTCAACTAAAAATTACTTGGCTTCAGACGCCGGTGTTAAACGCAGGGTTTTGGTCGTTTCTGACACCTCGTGTTTTTCAGTAGCAGATGCAAATTTGGAATATTTCTGGAGCAATGGAACCATTTGCGCATAAATACGTGGGTTGGCAGCCATACATTCTTTTTGGTCTATGTAGTTGGACTCGCCCGTGAAATTGCCTACCAAGCCGCCTGCTTCGGTGACAAGAAGAGCGCCAGCTGCCATATCCCACGCTTGCAAACCAATTTCAAAAAACCCATCGGTAAAACCCGCAGCCACATACGCTAAATCAAGCGCGGCAGCACCAGGGCGACGCAGACCAGCTGTGCGTTGCATCATGTCGCCCATCAAGCGCAAGTATTTGTCGAAGTCGTCTTCAGGACGAAAGGGAAAACCTGTCGACAGCAAACATTCATCCAAGCGCACACGCTTGCTGACGCGAATGCGTCGTTCATTCATGAAGGCACCACGACCTTTGGTTGCAGTAAAAAGATCATTGCGTGTGGGGTCATACACCACGGCCTGCTCCAGTTTGCCGCGCACTTGCAAAGCAATGCTCACGCAGTAGACAGGAAATCCGTGGATGAAGTTGGTAGTGCCGTCAAGTGGATCGATGATCCAGATATGGTCCGCGTTGGGGTTGCCATGTTGGCTACCCGACTCTTCGGCCAAGATGCCGTGGTCTGGGTAAGCGGTGAGCAGCGTTTCGATAATTGCTTGCTCGCTCGCATGGTCGACCTCAGTCACAAAATCATTGGCTTGTTTTTGTGAAATACGTACCGCTTCCACATCAAGGGCCGCGCGGTTGATGATGGCGCCTGCGGCGCGTGCGGCCTTGATGGCCACGTTGAGCATGGGGTGGAGGGTAGAGGACGACATAAATTGTGGGTAAGAGCAAGCCCAAAGGGCAGAAATGCCACCTATCGATATAGGCGACGACAATAGGATTATTTTACGCCCCTGACTTTCACACGCGATGCACACCCGCTTTATTTTGATTGAGACCAGCCACGCTGGCAACGTAGGCGCCACAGCACGGGCCATGAAAGTCATGGGCTTCGAAGATTTGGTTTTGGTGAAACCCCGTTGGAGCAATGTCTTGCGGCGTGAAGAAACCATCCAGCGTGCGAGTGGTGCCCTAGATGTTCTGAATAACGCCCGTATCGTGGAGTCACTGGACGATGCCTTGGAGGGCATGACGCATGTGTGCGCCACAGCTATGACGCCAAGAGATTTTGGGCCACCCACGGTAGAGCCACGTGCGCACTTTGCTTCTCTAACTGAAAATTGTTTGAATGTGGATGCGCACAGCAAAGCGCAAAACGATCCAATCGCATTAAAACAATCGCAATCGCACAAAGGTGTGGCGTTCTTGTTTGGCTCCGAGCGATACGGTATGCGCAACGATGACGTTTACCGTTGTCATGCTTGCATTCGCATTCCAACCCATCCGCAATTTGGTTCGCTCAATTTAGCTTCTGCTGTTCAAGTGTTGGCCTATGAATGGCGGTTGGCACTGGGAGGCTTTGCAAATAGCGTGCAAGACCACGCATCAACTGCGCCAGAGCTTGCCGATGCCCAGCAAATCGCTGGGCTTTTGTCTCACTGGCAAGAAGCTTTAACCGCCATTGATTTCTTAGACCCTGATTCCCCTAAAAAGCTGATGCCGCGACTCAACCAGCTGTTGAACCGCGCGGGCCTGACGCAAGAAGAAGTTCACATCTTGCGGGGTATTGCCAAGGCGACACTTCAAGTTACTGCAGTCAAACGATAATCTCAACCTATGTTTGCCCGCTTACGCTCTGATATCCAATGTATTTTGGACCGCGATCCTGCTGCCCGTTCAGGCTGGGAAGTTTTAACTTGCTACCCCGGTTTGCATGCCATTGTGTTGCACCGTTTCTCACATGCCTGCTGGAACTTGGGTTTCAAATGGGTGGCCCGTTTCGTTTCTAATTTTGCAAGATGGTTCACCGGTATTGAAATCCATCCTGGTGCTCGCATCGGAGAGCGTGTGTTTTTTGACCACGCCATGGGCGTGGTGGTGGGTGAAACCGCAGAGATTGGCGACGGTTGCACGATTTACCAAGGCGTCACCTTAGGCGGCACTTCACTCTACAAAGGGGTGAAGCGGCACCCCACTTTGGGTAAGGACGTCGTTGTCGGTGCGGGTGCCAAAGTGTTAGGTGGATTCACGGTGGGGGACGGCGCACGTATTGGCAGCAATGCGGTTGTCGTCAAGCCTGTGCCAGCTGGAGCCACTGCAGTCGGTAACCCTGCGCGCATCATCCAAGCAGACACAGATGCTATTCGTGAAGCAGTGGCTTCTAAGATGGGATTCTCAGCGTATGGTGTTACACAAAATGACGACCCTATCAGCCAAGCCATGCGCGGTTTGATTGATAACGCTGCGAGTCAAGAGTATCAAATTGCGCTGCTTTGGAAGGTCATAGAAGAATTGTCGGTGGCGCAATCCAAACCTGATTGCATTCCTTCAGACGCCGCCAAGCAAGAAAACTTTGAGGCCGCACGAATAAATCAGCTATTGGATTAAGTCCTCTGGCTGATTCAATCTGCAGCCAACCCTAGCCAAACAGTTCCTAGCCAACCCGTTTTCAGGCTAAACACGTTTACTGTTGATCGCAGTTTTAGGCCGAAACGCTTTACAAAACGCGTCGCGCGTTTCCATATACGGCCCACCAATCAAGTCCACGCAGTAGGGCACTGCCGCAAAAACGCCGTCGACTAACTGCTTGCCTTGCGCGTCCTTCAAACCACCCAAAGTTTCTTGGATCGATTTGGGTTGACCAGGTAAGTTGATGATCAAGCAACTGTCACGAATCACTGCGACTTGTCGCGACAAAATCGCCGTCGGCACAAAACGCAAACTGATTTGACGCATTTGTTCCCCAAAGCCTGGCATTTCTTTGTGTGCCACAGCCAATGTTGCCTCTGGCGTGACGTCTCGTTTAGCAGGGCCGGTCCCCCCGGTTGTTAAAACCAAATGACAGCCTGAATCTACCAAGGCAATCAATGTTTGGCTGATGGTAGCTTGCTCATCGGGAATCAAACGCTCGTCGAAAGTAATAGGGTTGTAAAGCGCTTGCCCCAACCAATCGCGCAAGGCTGGTAGACCTTTGTCTTCATAGACGCCGGTGGAGGCGCGGTCACTGATAGACACAATACCAATGCGGATGGTGTCGCAACGCAAGTCAGGGCTAGGTATCTCGCTCATGGTGTCTGTTTTTTGTTCAGGGTTTGTAAAACGCTTCATCCTCTGGCGGTATGTGTGCGGCATCGTCTAAGGCGTTGAGTTGCGTTTTGACGAGCTGAAAGATCTCGCGATAGGCGCGCCCTTGTCGGGGTAGCAAGCCTTTGGCAACGTCGGCTTTCGAGGTGGTGTCGTCTTTGCGTGCTTGGCGTACCAAGGCGCGGAGTTGCTGGCTGTCAGTTTGTGGGTAGTGCGTCATCCACTCCGCTACTGCTTCGTCATCGGCTACCAAGCGGTCGCGCCATTGCTCTGCTTGGTGTAGCGCCAAGGTGTCGCGCGTGCTGCCCATTTTTTGTTCGTTCAGCGCATCTTGAATCGCTGTGACGGATTCTTCGTTGAGCTTGCGCATCAACTTGCCCACGTACTGCATTTGGCGACGCTTACCTTCAAAGTTGGTGATGCGTCGTGCATCCGCCAAAGCATCGCGTAATAAATCGGGAACATGTCCTTGCGTGTTCAAACGCGCTGCGAGTTCGCTGCGCAGGGTTAAAAGCTCAACACCAATATCTTGTAATTGATCGCTTTCGCGTTTTTTATCGGTACGGCTAGTGCCTTCGGTACCTTTGAGTTCGCGTTTGAGTTCGAGATCGAGTTCGCTACCTTCGGCCACAAATTGGCCGCGGACGAAATAACCTTTTTTTGGTTTACGTGACATAGAGAAGTGAAGGGGAGAGTGCCCAAGTATCATAGCCTTCGCTATGCATCACACACCACCACCATCGGCGTCGTCGCACGCCCACCCCGCACACGGTTTTAGCCATACACGGCAACAGTTCGAATACTTGGTCGACTACGCCATCGCGCACGCCAAAAAACTTGGCGCCACCGATGTCGGTGCCGAGGCCTCTGAAGGCTGTGGCTTAAGCGTTTCGGTACGCAAAGGTGAATTAGAAAACGTGGAACGCAACCGCGATAAATCTTTGGGTGTCACGGTGTACCTGGGCAACCGACGCGGCAATGCCAGCACTTCGGATTTTTCAGAAGCGGCGCTAGAGCGCACAGTACAAGCCGCCTACGACATTGCGCGCTTCACTGCAGAAGACCCCGTTGCTGGTTTGCCTGATGCGCAAGACATTGCAAAAACACAACCCGATTTAGATTTGTTCCATCCTTGGTTGATCACCAGCGAGCAAGCTGCGCAAATCGCTTTGCGTTGCGAAGCAGCAGCCCTCAAGGCAGACAAGCGCATCACCAATAGCGAAGGTGCTGGGGTATCGGCGCAGCAAAGCCATTTTTTCAGCGCCCATACCCATGGGTTTCGCGGCGGTTACGCCAGTTCGCGCCACAGCATGTCGGTCGCGCCTATTGCTGGCAAGGGCGATGGCATGCAACGCGACGCTTGGTATAGCTCGATGCGCAGTGCGGACGAGCTGTCATCCCCAGAAGCTGTCGGACGTTTTGCCGCAGAACGTGCTTTGAGCCGTTTGAAGTCGCGCAAGATCGCCACTGTGCAATGCCCTGTGTTGTTCGACGCACCAGTTGCTGCCGGCTTGTTGGGCGGATTTGTGCAAGCGGTGAGTGGCGGATCGCTTTATCGCAAAAGCACATTTTTATTAGACAGCTTGGGTAAGTCCGTTTTCCCCAAACATATTGATATCTTGGAAGACCCGCATGTCTTGCGCGGCAAAGGCAGTTCACCTTTTGACGAAGAAGGTGTTACCACCCGTGCACGGCGTGTCGTAGATGCTGGACGCGTCGAAGGTTATTTCTTGAGCACCTATTCCGCGCGCAAACTCGGTATGCAAACCACAGGTAACGCTGGTGGTTCGCACAACTTGGTCATGCAATCGCGTCTTACCCAAAGCACTGACGATTTAGACGCCATGCTGCGCCACTTGGGCACCGGTTTGTTTGTGATCGAATTAATGGGCCAAGGCGTGAATTACGTCACGGGTGACTATTCACGCGGCGCGAGTGGTTTTTGGGTAGAAAAAGGCCGCATTGCCTTCCCTGTTCACGAGATCACTATTGCGGGTAATTTGAAAGACATGTTCCGAGGCATTCAAGCCATTGGTGCTGATGCTTACACCACAGGCGCAAAAACCATTGGCTCGGTCTTAGTGAATCGCATGCAAGTGGCGGGTAGCTAAACCTCAAGCTTGAAAAAGCCTAGCCGCCTAGAAATAAGCCGCTAAGAACTTAACCAGCCAGCACTTTCTTAACCGCAGCAGACACCAACCCCATATCGGCTTTACCCGCCAACTGGGCTTTGACTGCTGCCATCACTTTGCCCATGTCGCCCGCACCGGTAGCGCCCACGTCTTTCACGATGGCTTGAACGGCTGTGGTGATTTCTTCTGGCGACAGGCGTTGTGGCAAATACACCTCGAGTACTTTGATTTCATTGCGCTCGACCTCTGCCAAGTCTTCGCGTTTGGCGGATTCATAGGCCGCCACAGAGTCTTTGCGTTGCTTGATCAATTTGTCGACGATCGCGATCACTTGGGCATCGTCTAGCTCGATGCGCTCGTCCACTTCTTTTTGCTTCATGGCTGCTTGTAACAAACGAATCGTGCCTAGGCGCACGCTGTCTTTGGCGCGCATGGCGGTTTTCATGTCTTCGGTGATGTGGGCTTTGAGGCTCATGGTGTGTCTCCAGAGAGAAGGGTCATAAAAAAAGCCCGCGAAAGAGGGACTCCCTCGCGAGCTGGTGCGCTAGCTGTGGCCCAAAGCCCAGCTGCGGGAGCAATTAGTACATCTTTTTGGGTAACTGCATACTACGCACGCGCTTGTAGTGGCGTTTCACAGCAGCAGCTTTTTTACGCTTGCGCTCAGCCGTTGGCTTTTCGTAGAACTCGCGGGCGCGCAGGTCGGTCAAGAGGCCCAGCTTCTCAATA
>CANBZB010000094.1 GCA_947373745.1 Burkholderiales bacterium
GGTACCACTGCGCATACCGCGCTCATGACCGCCACCATGCATTTGCGCTTCTAGGCGCACACGGGGTTTGCGACGCACGTACAAAGCGCCTATGCCTTTGGGGCCGTAGGTTTTGTGGGACGCGAGGCTCATCAAATCGACGGGCAAGGTTTCCATGTCGATTTCCACTTTGCCCGTGGCTTGTGCCGCATCGACGTGGAAGATGATGCCTTTTTCACGGCACAGCGTACCGATGGCAGGAATGTCTTGGATCACGCCGATTTCGTTGTTGACAAACATGACGCTGATCAGGATGGTGTCTTTGCGAATCGCCGCTTTGAGGACGTCCATGTCGATCAAGCCGTCAGCTTGCACGTCAAGGTATGTCACCTCAAAGCCTTGGCGCTCGAGTTCACGCATGGTGTCCAACACCGCTTTGTGCTCGGTTTTGACGGTGATGAGGTGCTTGCCCCTGGTTTGGTAGAAATGCGCCGCGCCTTTGATGGCGAGGTTGTTGGACTCGGTCGCGCCGGATGTCCAAACGATTTCACGCGGATCAGCACCGATCAAGGCGGCGACATCCGCGCGGGCTTTTTCGACGGCTTCTTCCGCCTCCCAACCCCAAGCGTGACTACGTGAAGCAGGATTACCAAAGTGCTCGCGCAACCAAGGAATCATGGCGTCGACGACACGGGGATCGACCGGGTTGGTCGACGCGTAATCGAGATAAATCGGAAAATGTGGGGTCATGTCCATGTTATTGGCCGGCAGTATTAGTTTTTAGCGAAAGCATTGCCCAACGCAAAAACCGAATTGGGTGCGTTGATGTGAATAGGCTTGGACACAGGCATAGCCGAGATGGCTTTGCGCATGCTGGGCTTGTGCTCGATCTCGATGCCTTTGGCGAGTTGGTCGTCGACCAACTTTTGCAAGCTGACGGAGTCTAAGAAGTCAACCATGCGTTGGTTCAAAGAGGTCCACAACTCGTGGGTCATGCAACGGCCAGATTCGCCCAAGCAGTTTTCTTTGCCGCCGCAGTGGGTAGCGTCGATGGGCTCGTCGACCGACACGATGATGTCCGCGACGGTGATGTCGGCCGCTTTGCGTCCCAAGGAATAACCACCGCCTGGGCCGCGGGTGGATTCGACGAGTTCATGGCGACGGAGCTTGCCAAACAGCTGCTCTAAATAAGAGAGCGAGATTTGTTGGCGCTGGCTGATGGCAGCCAAAGTGACGGGGCCATTGCTTTGGCGGAGCGCCAAATCGATCATGGCAGTGACTGCAAAACGACCTTTGGTGGTAAGACGCATGGGGAGCTCCTTTGAGTGAAATGGGGGGCTTTGTCGACTAATTGACTCAAGTATAACCAATCCCCACGGAATTGGTCAAGTAATACCCTTTTATACGACTACGTTGTCGTGACCTGCTCCGCCAAAGGCCTGTGCCCGCAGGTTGGCCAGCTGGTCGCGAACCCGTGCTGCATTCTCGAATTCGAGGTTGCGGGCATGTTCCATCATCAGCTTTTCTAGGCGTTTGATCTCTTTGGCGATGTCGCGCTCGCTCATGTCTTCGATGCGGGCTTTTTCGATTTCGCGCTCTTGCGCCTCTTTGCCCGCCTTCTCGCTGTAGACGCCGTCGATCAAATCCCGCACTTGCTTGAACACGCCTTTGGGCGTGATGCCGTGCAAGGTGTTGTGTTCGACCTGCTTGGCGCGCCGACGCTCGGTCTCGCCGATGGCTTTTTTCATCGACTCGGTCATGCGGTCGGCATAGAGAATGGCTTTGCCGCTGATATTGCGGGCTGCGCGGCCGATGGTTTGGATCAAGCTGCGCTCAGAACGCAAAAAGCCTTCTTTGTCGGCGTCCAAGATGGCGACCAAGGAGACTTCGGGCAAATCGATACCTTCGCGTAACAAGTTGATGCCGACCAGCACATCGAAAGTGCCCAAACGCAGGTCACGCAAGATCTCTACGCGCTCCACGGTGTCGATATCGCTGTGTAAATAACGCACTTTGACGCCGTTGTCGCTCAAGTAGTCCGTCAGTTGCTCGGCCATGCGTTTGGTCAGCGTAGTGATGAGCACGCGTTCTTTCAAATCCACCCGAATGCGAATTTCTTGCAGCACATCGTCGACTTGGTGGGTGGCGGGACGCACTTCTACCTCGGGATCGACCAAGCCGGTCGGGCGCACCAGTTGCTCCACCACCTTGCTGGCATGGGTTTTCTCGTAGTCGGCGGGCGTGGCCGACACGAAGACGACTTGGCGCATGCGCTTTTCAAACTCTTCTAATTTGAGTGGACGGTTATCGAGCGCGCTGGGCAAGCGAAAGCCATATTCGACCAAGGTGGTTTTGCGCGAACGGTCGCCGTTGTACATGCCGCCAAGTTGGCCAATCATGACGTGGCTCTCGTCCAAGAACATAAGCGCGTCTTTGGGCATGTAGTCGGTCAAGGTGCTGGGCGGGTCGCCGGGTTTGGCGCCTGAAAGATGGCGGGTGTAGTTTTCAATGCCTTTACAGTGGCCGACTTCAGAGAGCATCTCCAGGTCAAAGCGGGTGCGTTGTTCGAGGCGCTGGGCTTCGACCAGCTTGTTCATACCCACCAGTTCTTTCAAGCGCTCTGCGAGTTCCACTTTGATGGTTTCGACCGCTGCCAACACGCGGTCGCGTGGGGTGACATAGTGACTCGAGGGGTAAATGGTGAAACGCGGGATTTTTTGGCGGATACGGCCTGTAAGCGGATCAAAGAGTTGCAGACTCTCGATTTCGTCGTCGAACAATTCGATGCGAATGGCCAACTCAGAATGCTCGGCGGGAAAGACATCGATGGTGTCGCCCCGCACGCGGAATTTGCCGCGCGAGAAGTCTTGGTCATTGCGCTCGTATTGCATGCGCACCAATTGGGCAATGGCGTCGCGCTGGCCAATTTTGTCGCCAGCGCGCACCGTCATCACCATACGGTGGTAGCTCTCGGGCTCGCCAATACCGTAGATAGCTGACACCGTAGCCACCACGATCACGTCGCGGCGCTCCAAGATGCTCTTGGTGCAACTCAAGCGCATTTGCTCGATGTGTTCGTTGATCGCGCTGTCTTTTTCAATGAACAAGTCGCGCTGCGGTACATAGGCTTCGGGTTGGTAATAGTCGTAGTAGCTGACGAAATATTCGACCGCATTCTTGGGGAAAAACTCGCGGAATTCGCTGTAGAGCTGCGCGGCCAAGGTTTTGTTAGGCGCAAAGATGATGGCTGGGCGACCCATGCGCGCAATCACATTGGCCATGGTGAAGGTTTTGCCAGAGCCCGTCACACCCAACAGGGTTTGGAAAACTTCGCCGTCGTTGATGCCGTCCACCAACTCATGGATGGCGGTGGGCTGATCGCCTGCTGGCGGGTACGGCTGAAACAACTCAAACGGCGAACCGGGGTAGCTGACAAAGGTGCCGGTGCCGGGAGTTGCAGCACCTTCAGCGGCAACTTTGCCCTCCGCTTGGGCTTTGGCAAGTGCTAAATCAACGGCTAATGGCGTGGGCATGTGTTTCAAAAAAGGCATGCCCAAAAGCATGCGCTACAGGCGTTTAAAATATAGGGAAAACGCGTAAGCCTACCTCAGACTGCCCGCCTTTCACCTAAACCTCCCGATTTACCTCCCATCAAGGACTGACGATGTCACTGTTTACCGCTGTCGAAATGGCACCCCGCGACCCCATTTTGGGCCTCAACGAGCAATTTGCCGCCGACACCAACCCCAACAAAGTCAACCTAGGCGTGGGCGTGTACTTTGACGACAACGGTAAGTTGCCACTTCTAGAGTGCGTCCAAGCTGCCGAAAAAACCATGATGTCGCACCCCAGCGCACGCGGCTATTTGCCGATTGACGGCATTGCGGCTTACGACACAGCGGTCAAGCATTTGGTGTTTGGTGCAGATTCCGAGCCCGTCACCTCAGGCCGTGTGGCTACGGTGCAAGGTTTGGGCGGTACAGGCGGTTTGAAAGTCGGCGCTGATTTTCTGCGCCACTTGAACCCCAAAGCCAAGGTGTTGATTTCTGACCCTAGCTGGGAAAACCACCGCGGTTTGTTCACCAACGCGGGCTTCACCGTCGAGACCTACGCCTATTACGACGCCGACAAAAAAGACATCAATTTTGACGGCATGCTCGCCTCATTGAATGCAGCGCCAGCAGGCACAGTGGTCGTGTTGCACGCCTGCTGCCACAACCCTACAGGCTACGACATCACACCCGCACAGTGGGACAAAGTAGTCGACGTAGTCAAAGCCAAAAACCTGACTGCGTTCCTAGACATGGCCTACCAAGGTTTTGGGCACGGCATCCAAGAAGACGGCGCAGTGATTCAAAAGTTTGTCGCTGCTGGTTTGAACTTCTTTGTGTCGACCTCTTTCTCGAAAAGCTTCAGCCTTTACGGTGAGCGCGTAGGTGCTTTGAGTGTGGTCTGCAAAGACAAAGAAGAATGTGGTCGCGTCTTAAGCCAACTCAAAATCGTGATTCGTACCAACTATTCCAACCCGCCTATCCATGGTGGTGCGGTGGTAGCGGCCGTGTTGGGCAACCCCGAGTTGCGCGCTTTATGGGAAAAAGAACTGGGCGAGATGCGTGTGCGTATCAAAGCCATGCGCCAAAAAATGGTCGACGGCTTAAAAGCCGCTGGCGTGAAACAAGACATGAGCTTCATCACCCGCCAAATCGGTATGTTCAGTTATTCCGGCCTGACCAAAGACCAAATGGTGCGCTTGCGCAATGAGTTTGGCGTCTATGGCACAGACACAGGCCGTATGTGCGTAGCGGCTTTGAACAGCAAAAATATTGACCACGTCTGCGCGTCCATCGCCAAAGTCGTTCAGTAAATTGGGGGACAGCCCCCAATCGCAAGTCAAATTGCACTGTTATATTGCACGGGCACTATTTTGAGAGACCCTTTGCATGCTTTATAAGATTTTTGAAACCCAACGCACCTTGATGGAGCCGTTTGCTGATTTTGCGCAGGCTACGGCCAAGCTCTACAGCAATCCCATGTCTCCACTTGGCAAATCCAGTTTGGGGCAAAGGGTGTCAGCAGGCTACGACTTGATCTACCGCTTAGGCAAAGATTACGAAAAGCCTGAGTTCGGCATCAAATCCATCGATATGGACGGGGTGGAAATCGCTATCCACGAGCGTATCGAGTTGAACAAGCCATTTTGCGAGTTGCGCCGTTTCAAGCGTTTTTCTGACGACACGCAAGCACTCGCAAAGATCAAAGGTCAACCCGTTGTTTTAATAGTCGCCCCACTTTCGGGCCACTACGCCACACTGTTGCGCGACACCGTTAAGACCATGCTCAAAGACCACAAGGTCTACATCACCGACTGGCGCAATGCGCGTTTGGTGCCTTTGAGCGAGGGCGAGTTCCATCTAGACGACTATGTCAACTACGTTCAAGACTTCATACGCTATTTGCAAGACAGCTATGGCAACTGCCACGTCATCAGCGTTTGCCAGCCTACGGTGCCGGTTTTGGCGGCTGTGTCTTTGATGGCTTCACGCGGCGAAAAAATTCCACTGAGCATGACCATGATGGGTGGCCCGATCGACGCCACCAAGTCCCCCACGGCTGTTAACAACTTGGCGATGAACAAGAGCTTTAGTTGGTTTGAAAACAATGTGATTTACCGCGTGCCTGAAAACTTCCCAGGTGCAGGCCGTCGTGTGTATCCCGGTTTCTTGCAACACAGTGGCTTTGTGGCGATGAACCCAGACCGCCACCTCAAAAGCCATTACGACTATTTCAAAGACTTGATCAAAGGCGACGACGCCAATGCCGAAGCACACCGCCAGTTCTACGACGAGTACAACGCGGTACTCGACATGGACGCCGACTATTACTTGGAAACCATCAACACGGTATTCCAAGAGTTCAAACTCGTGCGTGGCACTTGGGAAGTCAAGTCACCCAAAGGCATGATGGAGCTGGTGCGCCCCCAAGACATTCGCAACACAGGTTTGCTGACCGTCGAAGGCGAGTTAGACGATATTTCTGGTTCTGGCCAAACCGAAGCAGCACATAAATTGTGTAGCGGCATCCCCGACAAAGACAGCGAACACCTCGAAGCCAAAGGCGCTGGCCATTACGGCATTTTTAGCGGACGCCGTTGGCGCGATGTGGTGTATCCCGTGGTGAAAGCCTTTATTGCGCAACACAACAAGGCCCAGCCCGTAGTTACTAAAAAAGTTGCGCGCAAAAAAGCCAAGTGAGTCTGGTCGAGCGCATTTTTGACGCCCTACCGCAAACGCAATGCACGCGTTGCGGTTACCCAGACTGCTTGCATTACGCGCAGGCAGTTGCCAACGAAGAAGCCGCTATCAACCAATGCCCGCCCGGAGGCGCTGAGGGCATTGATCGATTAGCGGCTATCACGGGCAAACCAGTCACGCCCCTCAATCCAGACAACGGCTTAGAAGCACCACGCAAGCTCGCGGTGATTGATGAGAACTGGTGCATAGGTTGCACGTTGTGCATAGACGCCTGCCCCACCGACGCGATTGTCGGAAGCAACAAACGCATGCACACCGTCATTGAACCCTACTGCACAGGCTGCGAGTTGTGTATTCCCGTGTGCCCTGTCGACTGCATTGCGCTAGAACCCGTGGCTGCAAACCGCACAGGCTGGCAAGCGTGGTCACAAGATTTGGCCAACATGGCACGCAGTCGCTATGAATCTAAAACAGCGCGACTTGCGCGCTTACAAAAAGAAGAGGAACAGCGGTTGGAAGCGCTAGCCAATTCGCGTAAAGCTGGCTCTTGAACCAGCTTCTCAAATTGATTACGCGAACGGATTTCGCAATACCTTTTATTTACCAGCAAGAAAGATAGTTAAGCCGACTGCGCGGCCAGCGCGCTGAAAGCTTTCACCACCTCGGCTGGTGCTTGTACTAATTCAATCAGCACGCCCTCGCCGCCAATGGGAAATTCTTCATTGGCTTTAGGGTGTAAGAAGGTGATGTCAAACCCAGCAGCACCTTTGCGAATGCCGCCTGGGGCAAAGCGCACACCTTGGGAAGTGAGCCATTCGACTGCTTGGGGCAGATCGTCTATCCAAAGACCGATGTGGTTTAAGGGCGTCGTATGGACGGCTGGTTTTTTATCAGGGTCTATGGGTTGCATCAGGTCGACTTCGACTTTGAAAGCCCCGACACCCATGGCGCAAATGTCTTCGTCGACGTTTTCGCGTTCGCTCTGAAAGGTACCCGTCACTTCGAGCCCAAACATATCGACCCACAATTTTTTGAGCGCATGTTTATCAGGCCCGCCAATGGCGATTTGCTGGACGCCCAGCACTTTGAAGGGACGTTGGATTGCGCTCGATGTCATGCCTCAAACTCCACAATCACTTGGTCAACGGTGAGCGACTCGCCTTGGTTTGCGACCACGCTCTTGACCACGCCGTCTTGCAATGCAAACAAAACGTTCTCCATCTTCATAGCTTCGATCACCGCCACACGCTCGCCCGCCAACACTTTTTGGCCAGGCTTGACTGCCACATCGACCAACAAACCGGGCATGGGTGACAGCACAAAGCGGCTCAAATCTGGCGGCGCTTTGAACGGCATGAGTTTGTACAACTCAGCCATGCGGGGCGACACCACCATCGCATCGATGCGTGTGCCGTTGTGTTGTATTTGCAATCCGAGCGGATTTTTTTGCGATCCGCGTTCGACTTGCGCCGTAAACGGTTGGCCGTTGACCGTACCTTGGATCGCGACATCGTTGATGCGTGACTCGCTGGCAATCGCATAGTTTTTGCCATTGACCTTGATGATGGCGGTGCCATGGCGACCCATGGAATCGTCCACTTCCACTTGGGTGTGCTGGTGGTCACCTTTGGCGTCGAGTGTGATGATGGTGTAGGCCTGACCAACCTTCACGTCATAGCCTGGTAGCTGACCACTCAAACTTGCTGCGCGTTCGCGTGAGCGACGACGCACAAAGGCAGCCAAAGCGATGAGAAAGTCGGGGTCTTGGTGGGTGACATCTTCTGCACGGAAACCGTGGGCATATTGCTCGGCAATGAAGCCCGTGTTGAAGTCGCCGGAAACAAAGCGCGGATGCGCCAGCAAAGCAGACTGGAATGGAATGTTCGAGCTGATGCCACGAATGACGAATGCGTTCAAAGCTTCGCGCATTTTGACAATGGCGTCGTTGCGATCACGGCCATGCACGATAAGTTTGGCGATCATCGAGTCGTAGAACATCGGAATTTCACCGCCCTCTTGCACGCCGGTGTCTACACGCATACCAAGCAATTGCTCAGTATTGGCTTGGAACATCGTGGGCTCGGGCGGATGGAAGCGCACCAGGCGTCCCGTCGATGGCAAGAAATTACGGAAAGGGTCTTCCGCGTTGATACGGCACTCGATCGCCCAGCCGTTGCGCTGTACATCTT
>CANBZB010000095.1 GCA_947373745.1 Burkholderiales bacterium
TCCTGATACAGGAATGCCATCAGCATCGTCTATGGTGGAGAAGGCATGGAGTACGGTGCCTACAGAAGGCGCACCTGCGAATGCAGCGCCCGATCCATGGGTGATGGTGAGCGTGCCGGTATGTGGGTTGTTGATGTCAGTTATAGCAGCGCTGGCAACACTGTTGATGGTTTCGCTACTGCCGTAGGCATCGGTATAAGAGGCCGCGACGCGCACGCGTTTGCCGACTTGGGCTTGGGTGGTGGTGAAAGTGTCGGAAGTAGCGCCTGCGATGTTCGACCAAGTGCTTCCTCCATCGTTGGAAGCTTGCCACTGGTATGCAAGTGCACCGGGTGCGCCTTGTAATGGAATGCCGTCAGGGTCGTCGATGGTGGAAGTAGCTTTGAGTAAAGTACCTTCTGCCACAGCCGCATTCTCTTCAAATTCGTCGCCAGCGCTGTTGGTCATCTTGAGTGAGCCGCTATGGGGGTTGTCGACGTTGGTCACAGCGGTGCTGGCGACACTAGAGACTTTTTCAGACGTGCCGTAGTTATCGGTGTAAGAGGCGACGACACGTACTTGTTTGCCGACCTGTGCCTGGGTAGTGGTGAAGTTAGCGGTAGTGGCGCCTACGATATTCGACCAAGTGCTTCCACCATCGGAGGAAGCTTGCCATTGGTAAGAGAGTGCACCAGGTCCTGATGAAGGAATGCCATCAAGGTCTGCAATGGTGGAAGCGGCTTTGAGCAAAGTACCTTCTGTAACAGCCGCGTTCGCAACGAGTGCAACGTTATCGCTGTTTGTCATGGTGAGTGCGCCGGTGGGCGCATGGTCGTGGAAATTGGCAGCACTTGTTCTAATAAAGTTCAGCAGTGTTTCTGGCAGGCTGGCGTATTTGGGATTACTTAAAAGTTCATCTACAGCTTCGCTGACACGCATATTGGGTTTGGTCACGGCATTGGCTTCTAAGACAGACTGCACTGCAAGTACCAGTCCTACCAAAGTCACGTTTAGATTGGCGGTGCCGTCTGCGTTGATGAGAAGTTGAGGCTTCTTGGTGAGAATCTCACGGGCATCATCAGCAGACATGCCGTATTTATTTGCAACAAGTAAATTGGCGTTGCTAATGGTGTCATCCGTGAAAGATTGGTAATTGCCACCATTAAACAAATGGCCTGCTACTTCTGTGGTGAGTGGGTTGACATTGATGGCTAAACTGGTTTGGCCCGCTGCGACGTTGAAGACGGCAAATAAGGTTTTGTCACCAATGCTTTTTTGTGCGCCAGTGGCTTCGTCAAGATAGTGCAGTGCGCCATCGCCAAGCGTATTGACCACAGATAAAAAGCAGGTGCCTGTGTAGCTTTTTTCGATAGCCACAGAAAAAGTACCATCGTTTTGGATAGTGCTGGTGGACTTTAAAAGGTTTCCTTGGCTGTCTCTTACTTCGATTTGTAAACCGTTGGCATTGACGATAGGGCCGAGCGCAATCAGTCCGTCAACTTTTAGCATTGGAATAACAGCTGGGGTGCCGGCTGCTGAGGAAGCCAGTTGTGCTGCCCCACCACCACCATGGCTAGACCCAAGCGCTACGGCTGCGCCTACTCCGGCACCTATACCTGCTAGGCTGAATGCAGGAACAGAGGCGGCACCATATGTCGCTGCAACTTCAGCAGCAGTGGCTGCGCCTAATACGGCAACGGTTTCGGTGATTTCGCTGCTTAGGCTGGCAATACTGACGCCCTGGGCCGTGGAGCTTGTGGTGGGCGATAAAGAATCTGAGACATGTTCAGAAGCGCCTTGGCTGCTCTTAGAAGTCTCGACCTGACCAGGGCTGTGCGTGGAGTTGTTTGCCGTTGCGTCTGACGATAAGTCTTGGTCATTGCTATCTTCATCAGGACGAAACTTACCTTTGGTTTTTATGTTCTTAGCGGGCGCAGCATTGTTGGACGCTACCAGCTCTTTGCCAAATTCAATAGGGGTTTTAGACCTTTGTTGGGTCGCTCTTTTGCTAGACAACCTTTTAAGTTGGTTTTTTAATGATTCAGTAGTGACGTTGTTTTCTCTTATGTTTGCAGATGTGTTGTTCATGTAAGGACCTCCTTAAAAGATTGAAAAAAATGAATGGTTAAAAATTAGCGCTCGGTGAGTGCGCCACCAAATGCCTTGTAGATAGGTTTGATGAGATATTTCAGTACGGAGCGGGTTCCCGCTTTGACGTCTACCGTGGCTGTCATGCCTGGCTTGAGCATGGCTAACTTAAGTTTGGTGTTGGGTGCTGTTGAAGGTGCATCTGCATGCAAACTCACGTGGGCACGGTAGAAGGTGTTGGACTGGCCATTGGTGCCCTGCTCTGTCAGCGTGTCTGAGCTGATGTAGCTCAGCGTCCCATGCAAAACGCCGTATATGGAGTAATCAAATGCGTCTAGTCGTATGGTGACTGGAAGTCCTACTTTCAATTGCCCAATGTCCGCTGGATTGATGTTGATTTCAAATACGGGTTCGACATCGGTGGGTGATATTTGCATCAGCTCGTCGCCTTGCCGCAACACGCCGCCGATGGTGGTGATGCGTTGGTACTTCACAATGCCCGATAGAGGTGCTGTGATGGTGGTGTGCTCTAGAACGCTTTGCCGTTCTTCTAGTCGGTAGTAGTTGGTCGAGAGCTCTTCTGCGATTTTTGCTGCCTCTGCGCGGGCATCTTGCAAGTATTTATTGCGTGTCCCGTTGATACGTCCTTGTATGTCGGTCACTTGGCGTTGCGCACGCATCACTTCTAGTTGGCTGGTGTCGCCTGTTGTAAATAATTTTTTATTGAGTTCGAGTTCTTGCTGAGCTGAATGAAGGCTGTCTGTCAGGTTCTCAATGTCTTGCGCAAGGCTGCGTTTACGCTGTGTGTAATAAGCCATTTGCAGTGCTTGGAATTGCGAAAAATCAGCATAGTTTTTGCCATAGACAGGTAAGGTTTGATTGGCTTCTGCCTGCGCTCTGATGAGCGCAATTTCAAGGGACGCTAACTTGGCGCGGCTTTCGGTAAACGACGCACTGGCCCGATCTTTTTCTAGTTCAGCTAAGGGTTGTCCGCTTTCAACGGTATCGCCCTCTTGAACAAAGATACGGGAAAGTACGCCGCCATCCGCCACTTGAATGATTTGGGTGCGCTCAGCTGGAACCAACTTGCCTTGGCTACGAACGGTTTGATCAATTTCGAAGAATGCAGCCCAAACGATGAACACCACTAAGAATAAAAAAATGATGTTGGTTGTGGTTAGGAGCGTAGAAAATTTCGAGAGATTAAAGGCTTTCATGGTGAAGTTCCAGTTTTAGGCTTGGCGTAAGTGCATAGGTGTGGTGTTGGCTGCTTGCTTGCTTGCGCCGCTGAGTTGGTCCAGCACTTCATTCTTTGGACCATCCAGCGCAATTTGGTGGTTTAGGACAACGATCAATCTGTCTACCAAACTGAGCATGTCGTGTTTGTGTGTGACGAGTACTAAGGTGTCCGTGGGTGCAATAGCTTCTTGGAGGGTCTGTGTCATTTGCAACTCGGTGTTGCGGTCCATGGATGCAGTGGGTTCATCTAGAAGCCAGATGCTGGGTTTGCGCAACACCGTTCTAGTGAGGTTGACCAATTGGCGTTGACCACCTGAGAGGCCAGTCCCTCCCTCATGGATCAAGCGCTGCAAGCCTTGTGGATGTGGTGTGATCACGGCTTGCATGAGGCCGGTTTTACGTGCCGCTTCTAAGATGACTTCGTCGCCCGGATCGATTTGGCCCAAGATGAGGTTGTCGCGCAGCGTGCCTGAAAAGAGCCTGCCGTCTTGTTGTACGTAGCCGATATGTCCGGCTAGCAAATGTTTGTCTATGTGCGCGAGATCAATGCCGTCCAGCAAGACACGACCTTCTTGTGGCTTGTACATGCCAGACAAAATGCGAAGCAAGGTGGTTTTGCCTGAGCCTACGGGGCCTAACACACCAATTTTTTCACCAGGTCGGATGATGAGTTGCGGCACTGAAAGTGCGCGGCTGCCATGGTAGTGGGAGGTGACTGTTTCTAGACGGTATTCGCCCTGGATTTTGTCCAACACAATGGGTTGTGATTGCCCGTGGTGGTCGTCTTCCAATGACCAAAGTTTGTCTAAGCTTTGTAATGCGGCTTTGGCATGCGACCACTGGACGATTTGTCCTGGAATGATGGATACAGCAGACAACACTCTGCCCGAAAGAATGGTGCAAGCGATCAAGCCGCCTTGACTGACCTCGCTACGTGTGACCATGTAGGCTCCAAATGCCACCATCAACACATAGGAGACTTGTTGAAAAGACGCTGCAAGGTGTTGCGAGTGTTCGCTGATATTGCGCATTTCGAGTTCGCTTTCTCGCGCGTCATTGGTTGTGCGCATCCAGCGTGTAAGCATGCGCCAACCGCCTTGACCTGCTTTGATGGTTTCAGCCCCTTCGATCGTCTCTACCAATAAACCAGTTTTCAAATTGCCTGCAGCCATAGCTTGTTTAGCAATGTTTTCTAAACGCTTGCGATAAAACCAACCAATGGAGACCGATATCAGGAAGAAGAAGGTAGGAATGAGTGCAAGAGGCCCCGCAACAAATGCAATGACGACAGCAAAGACCAAGGCAAATGGTGCGTCCACCATCATGTTGGTGGTGATCGAGGTCATAAAGCCACGGATGGTTTCATAGCCACGCATTTGTGAAGCCAAGGCACCTACGCTTTGTGGCATTTGGTCTAAGCGCACAGAAAGAAAGCGCAAATACACCGTGCGTGCAAGGCGTTGGTCAACTTGGTCGATCAACTCCTCGTACAAGTTGCTACGTACATGTTTGATAAGCCATTCAAAAAAGATGGCAATGAGCACGCCTAACGTCAGTACCAGCAGGGTTTGCATGGCAGATGATGGAATCACCCGGTCATAGACTTGCATGCTGAAAAACGAAATACCTAATGCCAATAAAGTGGCAATTAAGCTGGCGACGACTGTTTCGCGGATGATGCGTCTATGCGCCAGTAGCTCGTCCAAGATAAGACGAAATACCGGGCTTTTACTGGCCACATAGGGCTTGCTGAGTTTGAGTGAAATGGCGTGGTGGTCTGGCAGTGCATCGTCTGCGCGCTCGACCCAACGGTTGGCGTTTTTATCCCACCATTCGCTGATCCACTGGTCTTTGGAATTCTTGCCGCGTAGCAGCCCCCATTCGATTCCAAAATAGGGTTCGATGCGACAAAGAAGCGCGGGAGAACTGCTGGCTTGCGGTTCTGGTTTCCAGCGTGCAGCTGGTAGGCGTAGTTGCTTTGTGATGTCGCGGATTTGCGCTTTGGCATCTTGCGGGTGGTTGTATTGCGCTGTCTCCACGGCTTCGCGCACTGCTAGTCGGTCAAGGTTGTCTGATTGCAACTGCGCTAGCCGAATGAGGCAGGGCAAAAGTTGCGCATTTATTACGTCTTCCATGCTTATTTCCTGTTATTGAATTAGGGTGTGTTGATGATGTCTAGCCCTTTAACAAAGAGCGCTAGTCGCCATGACACCGCGATGTGGTTGGCTTTGACGTCTGTTAGCTGCGCTTGCGCTTGTGCCAGTTCACGTGCGGCGTTTAACACCTCTGTCCAACTTTTACGACCTGCTAAAAACTGACGGTCGTGCGAGAGCATGACTTGCTCTTGCGAGGTCAAAGCAGATTGGAGCGCTTGGGTTTGTTCCGTCAGTCTTGCGACTTGTGCGTAATCGGTGAGGACTTGTTCGCTGATAGTTAGGGTTTGCGTTTGCACTTCTTCTTTTGCGGCCTGGCTTCTGGCTTGTGCAGACTTCAAATTGGTTAAGACCGATAGGCCAGCGCCAAGTTGGGTGCTGAGCCCCACAAAGAAGCGGTCTTCGAAAGAGTTGCTCGATTGCATTGAAAACGCACCGTACTGACGCTCTGCGCGCACATACACATCTGGTAGCAGTGCGGATCGGTTTTCTTCGACGATGGCCTCTTGAATTTGCGATTGCGCGCGCGATTTTTGGATGGTGGGGCTGATTGCTAATGCTGTCTCTAAGGCCTGTACTTGGGTAAGTGGTAAGTTAAGTGGCTTGGACACACTGCCTAGTAATTCGGTCAAGTTGATGGGTTGGCCAATGAGTTGCTTGAGTCGTACTGCGTTGCTTTCCACCCGCGCGCGGGCTGCGCTGAGGTCTGACTTCACAGAGTCGAGCCTGGTTTGGGCGAGTTGCAAGTCAGAGTCCGATTGAGCGCCTAGATCCACCCGGCGCTGTACTTGTTCGCGTAACTTTTGATGGGTCGCCAAGCTTTGCTCGGTGGACACCATGCGCCAATGCGATGCCAGTAGGTCCGCGTAGGTTTGCGCTACTTTCAAGCTGATTTGTAAGCTTGTTTCGTTGAGGTCTGCGGTTTCAAACGCGAGGGTGGCTAGTGCCTTGTCTTTGCCTGCCGTCAGACGGCCATTCGTCCATAGCGGTTGCTGAAGTCGGACGGTTGTGACGTTTTTGTCACCTCTGTAGAAGGGGTCCGTGTTTACCGCATTGACCCGCTCTGTGCTGATGGCTGGGGTGGGAAAGTACTGCCACTTGGCGGTTTCAACGCCTATTTCTGCAGCTTGCATTTGCGCTTTTTGCGAAGCGATGCTGGGGTGGCTGAGCAATGCCGCATTCATTAGTTTTGGCAAACTTTGCGAAAAACCGGCGCAAGACAGTTGCATACCTATCGCTGCTAGCAGCCACGATTTCAATTTTGATTTAAAAGGCCTTCTCATATACAAAAGTACGGATAAAAGTAACAAATATAAAACTATAGTATCAGCAATGTCGATTTTGGCAATTTAAAAAGTAATACCTGAGTATTATTTAAGGGTAATTGCGGATGCTTTTGCAAGCTCTTAGGTAAGAGAGGCATTGCATGGTGAGCGGTAAGGGTGGCTCCGCCCCTGCCTAATGATGGGAGGGGCTTACCTATGGGCAGCTCTAGACGCTGCGCAAGTCGTAGTTGAAATTAATTTTTAAAAGTGCGCGTCAAGCACCGTGAGATTTGGCTTTGATGCCAAGACGCCATAACGAAGTCACTTCAGCAACCCGGGCACTGTGTAGGGGGTCTGTGCCGTCCGTTGTTTTGCCATGGCGTGGCTTAATGTCTGTGCGCTCCAGCACTTCAAGCCCACCTTCGTCAATCCATCGCGTCAAGTTATCTCGCGAACGAAGACCTAGGTGCTCAGCCAAGTCCGACAAAATTAACCAGCCTTCGCCTTCTGGTGTGAGATGGTCACGCAAGCCTGCTAAAAAACCGCGCAACATTTTGCTGTCTTCGTCGTAGACCGCATGCTCAATAGGCGATGTAGGCCTGGCCGGTACCCAAGGCGGATTACAAACAATCAATGGCGCAAGGCCCGCTGGAAACAAATGCGTATCAACTAATTCAATTTTTTGTAATACACCAAGTCGTTCAAGGTTTTCACGTGCGCATGCCAATGCACGTGGGTCTTGGTCTGTCCCTACGACGTGTTGCACGCCGCGTTTGACTAGCAAGGCAGACAACACCCCCGTGCCAACTCCAATATCGAACGCCAGTGTGTGATGGCGCATTGGCATGTTGGCGACTAAGTCAATGTATTCGCCACGCACTGGGGAGAAAACGCCATAGTGAGGATAGATACGGTTATGGGGTGGCTCGCCTAAAGCAGGAATTTCTACGCCTTTTTTACGCCACTCGTAGGCGCCCACCAAACCTAGTAGTTCGCGCAATGACACCATGCTGGCTTGGTCGGATGCAGCTCCCCATGCATGTGAGCATGCGGCATGCACATCGGGTGCGCGTCTCAATGGAATGCGGTAATCAGCGTCTAAAGGAATGAGTAACAGCCCCAGAATACGTGCACGCTGACCCAATGCTTGTCGGTGCAAATGAAATGTTTGCGCTATGTCCCTAGCCTGTTCACTGGCCAGTCGCGTGGACTTTTTATGCGAACGTTTTTGGGTACGACGCGAAAGCGCTTGTAGAAGTTGTCGCGCATTATGGAAGTCACCTTGCCACAACACGGCAGTGCCTTCACACATCATGCGATAGGCGGCGTCTGCAGATAAAGTGTCGTCGCCATAAACAACGCGTTTAGGAGCGGGTGCGCCGCTTTCGCAGCGCCACTGGGGCAAATGGGGAGGCGACAGCATGGGCGC
>CANBZB010000096.1 GCA_947373745.1 Burkholderiales bacterium
CCAGACCAAACCTGCATTTCATAACTTCAATCCTTTATCGATAAGGCGTGAAGTGTTAACTGGGACCGGGTAGTACGTCAATTGATGTAAACCTATTTGCACTTTGGAAAAGTTTATTAAGACCCTTTAGCTTGAGCTGCTAGGTGTGCTTCATGTATCCATGGGTTTACTAATTTTTTATTATCAATTAAGTATTAAATTATCATTACTTATTACTTATTACTTATTACTTATTTCCTAAATTACATTTCGTTCACTTTATTACAATTTAGTCGTGCAAATTACTCCAAATTGCAAGTTTTATTTGTCAACTTGAAAACTAGGATAAGTTGCAAAATGACTAGTAATACTGAACTCGTAAAACACCGTTTTGCACAAGAGCTCACACGATGTTGCGCTAGCCATTTCAAGACCATCCCATCAAATGAGCAGTTTGCAAGAGATTTTTTCTTGAGTTCTAAATACAAGATGAAGGTGAGCAGAGAGACAGTGAGGAAGTGGTTTAAGGGGGAATCATTTCCCGATCTCGATCATTTTTTACACCTTATCGATTGGTTGAGTCTAGACACGACGAATATCTTTCCTCTTTTGGCCACTCAAAGCGCCAATCACTTACCAGCGCATCTGGAGTATTTGAATTTAGAGGGAATAGAAAAAATCACGCCTAAGCAAATAGACGCATTTGCATCTCTACTGAGTGCATTGAAAAAATCAAATATTGTGGTGATAAAAAAAATTCATAAATAGTGCGAATCAGTAAACATGCGCGACGCCCGAATTCACTTAACTAAATTATTTGAAAGAGACAAAACTTATGTCCTATATTGGATACCTGCAAAAAGCATCAGCTATCTCAAGTGAATTTGTTCAAAATAACGGACTAGAGCAAAGAGATTTAAGAATCTTAGAAATTATTTTTATAAATTCTTTTGAACCTAATTCCCATCTAAGGGTCATTGACGTGATTGAGATCACAGACTTTGGCTCAAAAGCTACTATTCACCGCTGTTTGATCAGAATGCGCGAGGCAGAGGTGATTGAATTTTTCCACGAGCCAGGCAACTACCGAGTCAAATACCTTAAGCCTGCAAAAAAAGCTGTCAGTTATTTCAGCAAACTTGAGCAGGCAATGCTCAATGCGAAAATTTAATCTCCGCCAGCCAAAGCTTTCAAAATCATGGGCTTGTCTAATTTGTCGCTCAGCATGGCGGCAAAGTCGTATACAAAATTACGCAAATAAGAGTTGCGTTTGAATGCAATACGCGCAACGTTGTGTCCGAACAAGTTGCCAGCGGGGCGGACAACCAAGTCGTCGTCTAATTTTTCACGCACGGCCATTTCAGCGACGATGCCAACGCCGAGCCCAAGGCGAACATAGGTTTTGATCACGTCGGAGTCAATCGCTTCCAACGCAATGCGAGGGCTCAGGTGCTTGGCTGCAAACGCTTTGTCAATGCGTGTTCGGCCAGTAAATGAGGGGTGGTAGGTGATGATGGGTTCTTCTGCTAAATCCAGCAAAGTGATGTCACTTTTGTTCGCCAAAGGGTGCGCGGTGGGAATAACTAATACGTGTTGCCACTCGTAGCAGGGCAGCGTGACAAGCTCTGGGTAATCGACCAATGATTCTGTAGCGATACCGATTTCTGCAACTTCTTCCAACACCATTTGCGCGACTTGCGCAGGGGCGCCTTGGTGCAGGCTCACATTCACTTTGGGGTAACTCTTACGCAATTGGGCTACGGGGTTTGGAAGCACATAGCGCGCTTGTGTGTGGGTCGTGGCGATAGACAAGGTGCCGCTGTCTTGGTCGCTGTAATGTTCGCCGATGCGTTTGAGGTTTGCCACTTCACGCAAGATGACCTCTATGCTTTTGAGGACTGCGAGCCCAGGTTCTGTCACTCGCTTTAAGCGCTTGCCGTGGCGACCAAAGATTTCAATGCCAAGCTCTTCTTCTAGCTCGATGATGGCTTTCGACACACCGGGTTGTGAGGTGTGCAGCGATTTGGCGACTTCGGTGAGGTTGAGGTCACGTCGCACAGCTTCTTGGACAAATCGGAACTGGTGTAAGTTCATGCATCACCTTTTAATGCAATGTCAGCTAACAGATCAAGGAGGCGTTCTTGCTCGCCCACTGCGCGTTGGCAGGTCACTTCGAGTGTGGGGTGGGCGGCTTTGACTTGCGCCATGAGGACGGGCAAGTCTTCTCGGGCATGTTTACCAACACCTAAGAACAATGGCACTACACAAATGCTGGTAGCGCCTGCGTTGGCGAGTTCGTTGGCCACTTGGAGTAAATCGGGCTCTGTGAGTTCCAGATACGCGCAGCGCACAAGCACTTGCACGTCGCGTTCAGCGATACGCTGCGCAACCGCTTGAATCGGTTTATGCCAAAGCGGGTCGCGCGAGCCGTGGGCAAACAAAATAATTGCGTGCATAACTACCTTATTGACGCAAGACCAGCCAGCCAAATGCGGCTAACGAGGCAAGCGAATACAACATACCCGGGGCTGCAGCTGCAAACCAAGGCGCCCAATTATTGATATTGCCGATGTAACCAAATACGTTGTTGAGCAAAAAGAAACTGATGCCAGCCAAAACACCCATGAACACATGCGTGGCAATATTGCCGGAGCGAAAGTGCAAATAGGCAAAGGGAAGGGCGAGCACCATCATGACCAAGCAGCTCATGGGATAGAAAACTTTTTTCCAAAATTCGATTTCGAAGCGTTGCGTGGTTTGGCCGTTTGCACTCAAGTGGCGGATGTATTGGAACAAGTCGATCGTGCCCATGCGGTCAGGCTTGAGAAGTGCCACCGAAATCATTTCTGAAGTGATGCCGGTGGGCCATATTTCGCTGTCTTTGTATTTGCGGCTCAAAGAAGCCTCGGAGCCTTGGCGAACGAGTTCGTTGCGCTCAACCTCTTGAAGTTCCCATGTATCGTTTGCAACCACACCAGATTTGGCTTTGATAAGCGCTAGCCATTGCCCATCTTTGTTAAATTCGAAAATACGTATGCCACTGGGTTGCCCTTCGGGTGTGAGCGTAGCGACATTCACGGCAAAACTCCGATCGTCTTGTTTCTCGCGCAACCAAGCGCCTGTGAGGCCAACGGTGATTTGTCCCATGTAACGTGATTTCAGCAGTTGCCCAAATCGGTCGCTAGCGGGAGAAAGGTAGTCGCCGACCGCAAAGGTGAGCAAGACAAATACCAGGCCGAGCCCTAATAAATTTTTCAAAGCCATGGCGGGTGCCAAGCCGCTGGTGCGCAGTATTGTGAATTCAGAGCTTTGTGCAAAGCGCGCCATCACAAAAATGGTGCCAATCAGCACCGAAATAGGGAGTAATTCGTATAAGTGGCTGGGAACTAAGGTGGCAACAAAGGTCAAGGCGTGTTCGAGCTTGTATGCGCCATTGTTTTTGCCAATGCCTTGAATTTCGTCGACAAAGTCGAAGAAGAAAAACAAGGCCAAGAAACCCAAAGTGACAAAGGTCACCGCGTTGACAATTTCCCCAAAAATAAGGCGTCTAAAGGTCTTCATGTGACCTTTCTATTCGGCAGGAAATCACGTGCAAGCATGTCTTTTGGGTAAGCAGAATGGAATACCATCAGGGAATTGGAAAGACGTAATTATGAACTTTGAACTCAAGACCCTCGATTTGAAAGCTGCGGCTGGTTTTAATACCGATGCCGTGGTGGTGCTTTTGCCCACCCACTTTAAGCCTGGACGCGATCCCATTTCGCAATTGGTCACGAAGGCGCGCGCCAATGCAGACCTAGAAGACACAGTAGGGAAACTGTTATCGATATGGCATGCTGAGGGTGTCAAAGCACCGCGCTTGGTGTTGGTGAGCACCGGCGAAGGGTCTGCCCGATCGGTGCGCACTGCGACCACTGCTGCTATTGCCGCTTTGAAATCTGTCAATCCAAAATCTATCGCTGTGTGTATGCCTGACGGCACACAACAGCGTGTGCATGCAGTGGTGCAAGCGGTGTCTGATGCTAGTTACGTGTTTACGACTACCAAACCATCTGCAAAAGCATCAATGCTCAAACGCGTTGTAGTGGGCTTGCCAACGCTCGAAAAAGTCAAAGCGGTTAAGAGCGCATTTACAACCGCAACTGCTTTGGCCCAAGGCGTAGCACTTGCCAAGGAGTGGGGCAACCGTCCAGCCAACCACGCCACACCCACTATGTTGGCGCGTGCTGCGCAAGGTTTGGCCAAAAAGTCCCGCATCAAATGCCAAGTGCTTGGCCCCAAAGAGGTTGAAAAACTCGGAATGGGTTCTTTTGCCGCAGTGGCGCAAGGCTCGAGCGAACCTTTACGTTTTATTGTTTTGCAATACACAGGTGCTGCAAAAACGGTTGCCCCTACGGTGCTGGTTGGCAAGGGTATTACCTTTGATACAGGTGGTATTTCACTCAAACCTGGCCCAGGCATGGACGAGATGAAGTTTGATATGTGTGGCGCAGCCAGTGTTTTGGGAACTTTTGAAGCTTTGGCAGCCCTACAACCCGCTATCAATGTAGTTGGGTTGATCCCCACCTGCGAAAACATGCCTAGTAGTAACGCACTCAAACCAGGAGATGTCGTTACCAGCATGAGTGGTCAAACCATTGAAGTGCTCAACACAGACGCGGAAGGCCGTTTGATTTTGTGTGATGCACTGACCTATGCCAAGCGTTTTAAGCCACGTGCAGTGATCGATATTGCGACTTTGACGGGTGCCTGCGTGATTTCTTTAGGACATATTCGTAGCGGACTGTTCTCTCCATCGGATGACTTAGCGCAAGCGCTGATGCAAGCGGGCGAAGAGTCTATGGACTTGTGCTGGCGTTTGCCCTTAGACGAGGAATATGCAGAGGGCCTCAAATCTAATTTTGCTGATGTCGCGAATGTGGCTGGACGCGATGCGGGTGCTGTCACAGCTGCTAAGTTCTTACAACGCTTTGCCAAAGACTTCCCTTGGGCACATTTGGACATCGCCGGTGCGGCTTGGAAAACCGGCGCCGCCAAAGGTGCAACAGGCAGACCTGTTGGTTTGCTCTTGCACTATTTGTTGCGTAGCAAGGTTTGATGACTGAAATAGCGTTTCATTTCAACGCGCCTGACAAGGTGGCCTATGCGTGCCGCCTGTTGCGCAAAGCGGTTGCATCGGGCGCTAAAGTTGTGGTGGTGGTGCCTGCAGAGCAAATGGCGCATTTGGACGATAGCTTGTGGACTTTCTCGCAGCTAGAGTTTTTGGCGCATTGCAAAATAGACAGCCCTCAGGTTCTACGCCAAGCATCTCCCGTGCACTTAGCCACGTCATTGGATGCGATGGACGCTAATACCCCTCGCGATGTTTTGTTAAATTTAAACGATTCAGTGTGTGTAGGTTTCGATCAATTTGCTCGCGTGATTGAGGTTGTTACCTTAGATGACGATGACCGCCAACATGCGCGTGTACGTTGGAAGCACTACACCGACCAAGGACTGAACATCGTGCGACATGATTTAAAGTTGAAAGAATCTGTTGCTTGATTAGTATTTTTAAAACCCCAAGGAGTTCCACCATGCGTTTTCAAAACAAACCTTTACGCTCATTGACCTTACTAACAGCTTCTATGGCTGTGGCTGGCTTTGTCATGGCACAAGAACAGGTCGTCAAAATCGGGCATGTTGCTCCATTGAGCGGTGCAATCGCCCACTTAGGCAAAGACAACGAGAACGGAGCCCGCTTAGCCATCGAAGACTTGAATGCCAAAGGTATCTCTATCGGCGGCAAAAAAGTGAAGTTTGAACTTGTAGCGGAAGACGATGGCGCAGACCCTAAGCAAGGCACCGCTGCAGCCCAAAAATTGGTCGACGCCAAGGTGAGTGGCATTGTTGGGCATTTAAATTCTGGCACCACGATTCCTGCTTCCAAAATCTATAACGATGCTGGTATTGCCCAAATTTCGCCCTCAGCGACCAACCCAAAGTACACCCGCCAAGGCTTTAACACCGCGTTTCGCGTGGTCGCCGATGACGTGCATTTAGGCGGCACCTTAGGCCGTTATGCAGTCAAAGACCTCAAAGGCAAAGCGATTGCGGTGATCGATGACCGTACAGCCTATGGTCAAGGCGTTGCCGAAGAGTTTGAAAAAGCTGTCAAAGCAGCGGGTGGCAATTTGGTGGGCCACGAGTTCACCACAGACAAAGCCACTGACTTCATGTCTATTCTGACAACGCTCAAAGGCAAAAAGCCAGACATCGTTTTCTTTGGTGGTATGGACGCCGTAGGTGGCCCTATGTTGAAACAAATGAAATCTCTGGGCTTGAACGCCAAGTTCATGGGCGGTGACGGTATCTGTACGACTGAATTGGTGAAGTTGGCGGGCGATGCGATGGCCGATGGCCAAGTGGTGTGCGCAGAGGCAGGTGGCGTGGACGGCAGCCTGAAGAAGGGCATGGACGACTTTGGCGTCAAATACAAAAAGCGTTTCAACGACGATGTCAAACTCTATGCCCCTTATGTCTATGACGCTGTCAGCGTGATGGTGGATGCTATGCAACGTGCTAAATCTTCTGATCCTGCCAAATATTTGCCAGAATTAGCAAAAACATCAGGATTCAAAGGTGTGACGGGAACCATCTCTTTTGATTCAAAAGGAGATATTAAAAACGGTGCCTTAACTCTTTATACCTATAAAGCTGGTAAACGCGACCAACTCGCCGTGGTTCGTTAAAAAATTTTTAAAGACTTGTCCACCAGTTGATTCTCTCGTGCGTTGTATACCCATTGAGATTACAGGAGACGCTCTTGGACAAGTCAGTTTTTCATATCGATCCACCAGATGTCGCGCTAGAGCGTCGCTACAAAGCATTAGTGAATGAAAAATCTGGCATCAAAGCAACCTTTGACCGCATCCGCGCCCAGTTAGCCCAAGAAGCTGAACAACGTAGCCGCCCAGCCTCACGCATTTATTCTGGTTTTCGCGCTTTTAAGGCTTAACCAAGGTTGCGGTTGCTGCTATGCAACAACTTGGCGTGTATTTACGAATCGTTTAGTTCTCATATCTCTTTAGTTCTTTGACTTAGCGACAGCATTTTCATGGGGCGCATGTGCCCGACACCATAATTAGTCCAAATTTTTTTTATAAATTCGGGGGCGGGTGTTCTTATGAAATTAAGTAGGTTTTTTTCTACCGATATAGCCATTGACCTGGGCACCGCGAACACCCTCATCTATATCAAAAACCAGGGCATCGTTTTGGATGAACCTTCGGTCGTCGTGATCAGAAAAGACTCCCGACACAACGGCAAGACAACGGTGCTCGCGGTTGGCAACGAAGCCAAATCCATGTTGGGTCGTGTCCCCGAAGGCATCGAGGTGATTCGCCCCATGAAAGACGGCGTAATCGCCGACTTCACGGTGACCGAAGTGATGCTCAAGCACTTTATCAAGTTGGCGCATCCGAGCATGTTGTTTCGACCTAGTCCGCGCATCGTGATTTGTGTGCCGTGTGGCTCGACCCAAGTAGAGCGACGCGCTATTCGAGAGTCCGCTCTTGGTGCTGGTGCATCAGAGGTGTATTTGATTGAAGAGCCCATGGCGGCTGCGATCGGTGCTGGATTGCCTGTGACGGAAGCTTGTGGCTCTATGGTCGTCGATATCGGCGGGGGCACTACCGAAGTGGGTATCGTCTCTTTGGGAGGCATGGTCTATAAAAACAGTGCGCGCGTGGGTGGTGACAAGTTTGACGAAGCCATCATTAACTACATCCGTCGCAACTTTGGCATGTTGATCGGGGAGCAGACAGCCGAAAGAATCAAAAAAGAAATTGCAACAGCCTTTCCTGGCTCTGGTGTTTTGGAATTGGAGATTACAGGTCGCAATCTAAGCCAAGGGATCCCACAAAGTTTCACCATCAGTTCCAACGAGGTGCTTGAAGCCCTCACGGATGCTTTAAATAATTTGGTGTCGACCGTCAAGATTGCGTTGGAGAAAACACCCCCAGAGCTGAGTTCCGACATAGCGGAGCGCGGCATTATGTTGACCGGTGGCGGTGCCTTGTTACGCGACTTAGACCGCTTGTTGTCCGA
>CANBZB010000097.1 GCA_947373745.1 Burkholderiales bacterium
ACGATGCCCAAATCATTTTGGGCATGGGATGAAATGATCGAGTTCAACAAAACAGGCTATTTCCCTTCCACACCAAACACCAACTTGCTGTATGGCTTAAGCGAAGCCTGCGACATGATCTTGGGTCAAGGTTTAGACGTTGTATTCAAACGCCACAAGCGTTGGTCCGCAGGCGCTTGCGCTGCAGTGACTGCTTGGGGTCTGCCGATTCAATGTGCTGACCCCGCATTGCACTCTCCCATATTGACGGGCGTGATGACACCCGAAGGTGTTGATGCAGATGCAGTGCGTAAAGTCATTTATGAACGCTTTGACTGCTCGTTAGGTACGGGTCTCGGCAAGGTGAAAGGGCGCATGTTCCGTATCGGGCATTTGGGTGATTGCAATGATTTGACGGTGATCGCAGCTGTGTCTGCTTGTGAAATGGGGCTCAAACTCTGCGGCGTTAAATTGGCGGGTTCTGGTGTGCAAGCGGCGATGGATTATTTTTCTGCACATCCAGTGCCTGCATTGATTCGATAAAAAATATTGAGGAGACGCTATGCAAAGAAGACAACTCTTACAAGCAGGTGCCGCCAGTGCTGCAATCTTGGCTGCGCCCATGATCAAAGCCCAACCATTGCCCTCAGGTCCTATACGAATAGTTGTGGGCTTCCCGCCCGGTGGTGGCACTGACGCATTGGCGCGCGTGCTAGCGCAAAAACTCCAAACGATGTGGAATATCAATATCGTGATTGACAACAAAGCAGGTGCGGCTGGTGTCATTGCCGCAGACTATGTGGCAAAGCAGCCTGCAGACGGAAACACTTTGCTCATGGCGCACATCAACAGCCATGCATTAGCCACCAGTTTGCAGCCCAAATTAGGTTACAACGTTGAGCGCGATTTTTCGCCCATAGGCTTAGTAGGTGTGACACCTAATTTATTGATATGCAACGAAAGTCAACCTGCCAAAACAGTCAAAGACTTAGTAGCTTTGTGTAAACAAAATCCCGGCAAGATCAGTTTTGCATCTGCAGGCGGAGGATCTGCCCAGCACCTGGCTTTAGAAATGTTTAAGTTGCGTGCAGGTATTGATGCATTGCATGTGCCCTATAAAGGCTCTGGCCCTGCATTGACCGACTTGATTGGCGGTCAAGTGCAATATTGTTTTGAGACCATGACATCTGCTACGCCGCATGTCAAAAGCGGCAAAGCGATTGCATTGGCACAAACGCGCACCAAACGCGCCAAAGGTCATCCCAATGTGCCAACGATGGACGAACAAGGATTTGTAGGCTTTGATGCAACGACTTGGTATGGCTTGGTTGGGCCCGCCAAACTCAACCCTGCAGTCATCAAGCGCATCAACGAAGACATGAACAAAGTCATGGCCATGTCTGACGTGATCGAAAAATTTGATCTCTATGGTGCAGAAGATGGTGGTGGATCACCCGAGCGTTTTGCAGACTTCATTCGCAGCGAAACCCAAAAATGGGCGAAAGTGATCAAAGACGCGAAAGTACAAGCGGACGCTTAATCCTTTTGTCCCAGGTTCAAGTAAAGAAACCTACGCATGGCGATGTGTTGGTGGGTGGCAAGCACATTTCAGGGCCTGGTGCAGACAGGGGCATGATTTTCCAGCAATCCAACCTGATGCCATGGCTACCTGTTTGGGACAATATTGATATGTCGTGCGGAGTGCTGGATGAAACGCTTTAAGTCAAGCAGGACAAGCGCAGAGATTTCTATCCATATTCAGTTTTGCCACGCATGACGTGTTGCTAACTTCTGAAGGATTCAGAGGGAAGCCGTTAGATAATGCAAACGTATTCTTCAAAACTTCTGTTTTCTGATCTACAAAAGGATAAACCATGACCGTAGGATTTAACCCGCTCGATGCCTTTAGCTTACAAGGCCAAACAGCCGTTGTGACAGGTGGCGGAAATGGTATTGGTAGAGCTGTAGCGACAGGCTTGGCTCGCTCAGGAGCGCATGTGGTCGTTATGGATATTGATTTTTCAGCAGCGCAGCTTGCAGTCAGTGAAATTATGAAAGAAGGGCTGTCTGCAAAAGCAATCTGTGTAGATGTTAAAGATGAAGTCCAAGTTGATCAAGCTATGAAGCAAGCGTATGAGCTTCATCAGCGGCTAGATATTCTGATCAATAACGCAGGAATCGCGATCAGGAAGCCAACAATTGAATTGGACCTAGCAGATTGGAACCGTGTATTGGAAGTTAACCTCACAGGTGTATTTTTATGTGCGCGAAGTGCCGCGCGCTTCATGATTACGCAAGGAAGTGGAGCTATTGTCAACACTGCCTCAATAATGGGGCTGTCAGGCGGTGGTTTGTATCCCAATATTTCTTATCAATCGACCAAGGGTGCGATCATTAATTTAACTCGTGCATTGGCGGTGGAGTGGGCCCCTCATCAAATACGTGTCAATGCGATCGCCCCTACATGGGTGGAAACTGATTTCATCAAACCACTCATGGCACAGCCCAATTTGATTGAGAAAATAAAAGGGCTAACACCCTTGGGGCGTCTTGCCAAACCCGAAGATATGGTGGGTGCTTTTGTTTTTTTATGCGCACCTTGCTCCTCCATGGTCACGGGTCATACCTTGGCAGTTGATGGCGGATTTTTGGCGCAATGATCTTGCATCCTTAAGGGCTTGAAGCTTAGACGGGACGGAGCGTCAAGAACGAGTTAGCTTTGCCCAAGTCCAATAGGGGCAGGTGTGCGCAAAGTAATCTTTGTGAACAACCGGTCATATATAGGATCGCGAGGTTTGGAGTTAGAAAGTGGATCTGAGTTCATGGCAAATGCAGCATCTATCGATCGCCAGTCATCAGCATCCAATACTTTCAATGCTTCAGGAATGACGACGGATTCTTCTAAGTGCATATGCTCTTTATAGAAGTCAACATACTGTTGCGCTGCAGTTTCGAATTCAACCCGACGCGAGTCTCCCAATAACTCCCAAGCTACCAACAAATGTTGTAGATCGCGAATGTTGGATTCACCCTTGTGGTGCTCATTATTGAGGCGTTGAATGACCTCGGCACATTGCGGTGAACGCTTTGCCACTATTGGAAAGAGCAATTCTGTTTCTTTTGGGTGGTGCTGCTTTTCTGGTACTTCATCGATATAAAAAAGCATCGCCCTCAATATGTCAAAGAATAGCTCTGGCTCATTGAGAGGGCCTCGTTTGATCATCATCAAAAGCGACTGCAACATTGCGTTTAGGGTGGCGTGTTCTTCGTTGATTGTCCGCAGACTAATGTGACTCATATGTGTCTCCTAGCAACTATGTTTCTTGAATGTCCTGCACATAGGGGACATTCTTAGACTCTAGGAAATTTAGGTATTGACTTAGGTCAAATTAAACCCAGAAGGTCTCTTGGGGAATGGTTGTTACTTTGAGTCGGGTCAAAGTTACTAAAAATATCACCTTTAAAGGAATCGGTGAGTTCAGATCTTTAGGGCTTTCTGACATCGGCGTGTGTGAGACAGATAGTGGTACTTACCACCCTAGAGTCCTTGTAACCTCTGGATTTCATTGAGGGTTTATTTCTTGAAGCTGCTCTTCATCCATCTGCAATTTTGATAAAAAAATCGCGCAACTCTAATTAGCTAGCCAAGCCTTTGTAAAACATATAGACCGCCAGCACATACAACACACTGGCAAACGTACGCTTGAGCTTTTTCACGGGCAACATATGCGCTGCTTTTGCACCGAGCGGTGCGGTGAAAACACTACACAGCGCAATGACTACCAAGGCTGGTACCCAGATGTAGCCAAATGCATCGTCTGGCAATCCTTGTACTGATTGACCGCTGACCACATATCCAATGACATTGGCTACGGCAATAGGGAAACCAAGCGCTGCACTGGTGGCCACTGCGTTGTGGATCAGCACATTGCACCACGCCATAAATGGCACGCTGATAAATCCACCGCCTGCGCCTACTAGGCCGGATAAAAAGCCAATCGCGCTGCCGGCACCAACTAAGCCTAAAGTGCCAGGCACTTGACGCGTTGGCGCAGGCTTTTTATCTAAAAACATTTGCGTGGCAGAGAAGCCCACAAACAATCCAAAGAAGATGGCGAGGTTAGAGCCTTTGAGTAATGCAAAAACTCCCATGCTGGCAATCATGCTGCCCAGTACGATGCCCGGCGCTAAACCTTTGACCAAATCCCAACGCACGGCACCGCGTTTATGGTGCGCTCGCACACTAGAAATAGAGGTGAAGATGATCGTCGCCATCGAGGTAGCAATGGCCATCTTGACCGCCAGGTTGTCGTCGACACCACGTTGCGACAACAAAATGGTCAGGAATGGCACCATCACCATGCCGCCTCCAATACCCAGCAAGCCAGCTAAAAAACCAGTGCATATGCCAAGCGTGGCGAGTTCGATGATCAGCTGGGGTTGAATGTCCATGGTGGAGGAGATGAGTAGTGTGTGGAAATGAAAGAAGGTGTCTGCAAGGGCCTCAAGGCCGGCATCCTGAACCGGGGTTCAGGTGGGCGAGGTCAGATTGACGTTGGGTTCATCTGACGCGAGACGATCACGCTCATCAAACGATGTTCCAAGCCCGAGCTCTAAGAGCATTGGTTCAAGGAAATATAAAGCCCCAAGGACCGAGCAGACGCTTTGATTGTAGACCTGCGTCACAACAATTGGTTGTCGTGTCCAAGTACTGCGTCCATACGTTGCAGCAAAGATTGCAACTGCGAGCTAGAGAGGCTGGGGGCCCCTGTATCTAAAGCGACAGGACGGTCTGTTAAGTCAAAGGCAAGGTTGAGGGCGGCTAACACAGCGATTCGGTCACGCGCTTTGATCTTGCCTGCATCACGAATTTTGCACATAGCCTCGTCAACTTTCGCTACGGCTTGGTTGAGGCGTTCCTCACCGTCTTCTGGGCAACCCAATACATAGCTGTGCCCCATGATTTGCACTTCAACTTGCTTCACGCCTTGTCCTTTGCAGTTTGTTCTTGTGGCAAGCGATCGATCAGTGCGTCAATGCGGTGACGGGCAGCACCCAAACGAGATTTCATCAAGTCTCTTTCTTGGGTGAGTTGCTCAACCTGTGCGGTTAACAAGGCATTTACGCGTTGTAGTTCTTCGTGTCGAACCAATAAACGCTCGGTACGTTCGGCAATTTGATCAATAAGATTGGATTGGGGCATGAAGTGATATTTTAAGGGGACAAGCGGCTGAAACGCTAAAATGCCCATTGTTGGTGCTCGCGGTGTGGTTCACGCGCCGCAGTTCAACGGGAAGCAGGAGGGTTACGTCGCTCGCTCGACAAGGCCCCACCTGCGCTGCCCCCGCAACGGTCAAACGGACGAGTTTTACAACTCCGCTTTTGTCAATTAGCCACTGAATGCCTTGAACAAGCGTTTGGGAAGGCGACAAAGGTTGTCTCCGTCAGCCCGGATACCGGCCAACAAGGTGGTGGTGCGTCCAAAACGTACCGCTAATTCGTCCATGCACTGTCGGGGAAGGCGGTGAGGGCAAATTCTGTTGGTTTTCTTATGAAAAAAACTTTTAATGCGCGTACGCCTGCGCTTTTCATTTCTTTGCTTGCCTCTTTTTGCTTTCCACAAGCAAAAAGTCAGATGATGGAGGTAAATCCTGTTGTTGTTTCAGCCAGTCGTATGGAGCAACCACTTTCAGAGGTGCTTTCTTCGGTCTCAGTTATCACAAGACAGGACATAGAAAAAGCACAAGCTCAATCTCTTGCTGATTTGCTGCAAGGTGAGGCGGGATTCGAATTTGCACGTAACGGTGGAAGGGGGTCAGCGACATCGTTCTTCTTGCGCGGCCAAGGAAGTCAGAATTTATTGATCATGGTAGACGGGGTTCGCGTTCAAACAGATCAATTAGCAGGTTTGACTATGACTGACATGCCACTATCGCAGATTGAAAGAATTGAAGTGCTCAGAGGAAATGCTGGGGCACTCTATGGTGAATCAGCGATTGGTGGCGTTATAAACATTTTGACCCGACAAGGGAAAGGCAAACCATTGGCGTACGGAGGTATTACTTACGGAACGCGAGGCTCTTCAGACGTCAATGTGGGCTATGGCGGAAATTTAGATGATGTGAAATTTGATTTGAATGCAGGCCATGCCGGTACTAAAGGCTTTTCAGCAATTAATCCAAAGTATCCATCGGACTATGTCGTAAATTCAGACAATGATGGTTTTAAAAGTGCTTTTGCCGCGGGCAAATTGGAGAAAAAGATTGCTAATGATCTCTCGATTGGAATACGTTTAAATATGAAAAATTCAACGACAGACTATGACAATTTATATGCATCAACTCTTGAAGCCAATCAATTTAAGGTTAAAACAAATTCAACTGGCATATTTGGTCGAGTGGCATTAAGCGATAAGTGGATTAGCAATATTGATTTTTCAAATGCAAACTACCTTTACGAAGATTTGAAAAACGGTAATATCAATACAACCTATTCTGTTGGCAGATATTACGGTGAACAAAATTTGTTACGTTGGTTTAATACCTACGAATTGCATCCTAAAACTACAGCAACATTTGGTGTGGATTTGAACCGAGAGACCTTTGGTCAAACCACAAACTACGATTTAATCCGTAATACAAACGCATACTTTGGCGGCCTTACTTATCGTCAAGGAAAGTGGGATTTTCAAGGAAACTTAAGAAACGATAACGTTAAGGTATCGAATGTCTCTTCTGGTGTAACTTCTTCCAACTCAACACACACAGTATCTACACTCATGGGCGCAGGTTATCAATTTAATGAGATCTGGCGCATTAGCTCTACTATTTCGTCCGGCTTTAGAGCACCTAATGCATATGAGATAAGTGTTAATTCCGGGCTGGTTGCGGAAACACATAAGAGCCAAGAGGTCGGTCTAACCTATGCAAGTAAAGACACTTTAATCAGGACTTCTTATTTCAATACCAACACAAAAAATGCAATAACTTACTCAACCGACTCTTCTTACAATGATTATTATTACAACGTAGGCGAATTGCAAAATAAAGGCATTGAGTTTTCCGCAAGAACATTGGCGTTGGGTAACAACATCAAAATAAACGCTGTTTCGCAAAACCCCTGGAACGTTACAGATAACACTTCGCTTTCTAGAAGAGCAAAAAAATATGGATCTTTTGATGTCTCCAGATCCTTCAAAGAATACCAATTAGGGGCGAAACTTTTTGCCTCTGGTCAACGGAGTGATACGGCAACACTTAGCGGTTACTCAACATGGGCTTTTTATGCAAGCCAGAAAATTGATAATGATTGGACCGCAAGATTAAAACTGGAAAATGCGTTTAACCATCAATACCAACAGGTTTACTCTTACAACACCCCAGGTCGCGGTATCTACGCTACTTTGCAATACCAACCTAAATAATGACCATCACTAGCTTCGGCCCCCAACGCATCGTTTGCCTCACAGAGGAAACGACTGAGTGGTTGTACCTGTTGGGACAAGAGGCAAAGATAGTGGGCATATCAGGTTATACAGTGCGTCCCCGCAGAGCGCGAGAAGAAAAACCCAAAGTCAGTGCCTTCCTAAGTGCCAAGATCGACAAGATCTTGGCCTTAAAGCCTGATTGTGTTTTCGGTTTTTCTGATCTGCAGGCGGATATCGCAGCTTTGCTGATCCGTGCTGGTATTCAAGTCACTGTTTTTAACCAGCGTAGCGTGGATGAAATTTTCTCCATGCTTTACCAAGTCGCAGCTATGGTGGGGGAAGCAAAACAAGGAGAGCAGAGGTTGCTGCAAATGCGCGATCAGTTAGACGCTATCCAAACGGCAGCTAGCAAACACATGCGCAGGCCCAAAATATATTTTGAAGAATGGGACGAGCCGCACATCAGCGCCATTCGTTGGGTGTCTGAATTAATCGCTATCGCTGGAGGCGATGATTGCTTCCAAGAATTAGGTCTTATGCCCA
>CANBZB010000098.1 GCA_947373745.1 Burkholderiales bacterium
TTCACAGGCGATAGAATCCAAAGATTGCAATTCCAAATCGGGACATCATTCTGATGAAAAAGTTTTTAAGTTTCCTTCTTTTAACCGCCATGTTGGGCGTGGCTTCTGTGAGTGCTGCAGCGCAGGAAATCCGTATCGGTTTTATCAACACCGACCGCATTTTCAAAGAGGCCAATACAGCTAAGCAGGCGCAGGCTAAGTTGGAACAAGAATTCTCCAAGCGTGAAAAAGAACTCAACGACTTTGGCGCTAATCTCAAAACAGCTGTTGAAAAGTTTGAACGTGAAGCGCCTACCCTGTCTGAGTCTCAACGTTTGGCTCGCCAAAAACAATTGGGCGAACAAGACCGTGAGTTTCAGCGTAAGCGTCGTGAATTCCAAGAAGAATTGAATGCACGCAAAAACGAAGAGTTCCAACTGGTGCTCGAGCGCGCTAACCGCGTGATCAAGCAAGTGGCGGAATCTGAAAAATACGACCTGGTTTTGCAAGAGGCTGTCTATATCAACCCCAAGCATGACATCACCGACAAGGTGCTAAAGGTTATCAACGCCGCGAAGTAAGCAGCCTTGGCAATTCGTCTTGGCCAACTGGTTGAACAACTTGGCGGCAGCCTTCACGGCAACCCAGATTTTCTCGTACAAAAAATCAGCCCGCTAGAGACTGCAACACCTAGCTCTCTAGCTTTCCTGAGCAATCCCCTTTACCGATCACAGCTTGCTACTACCCACGCGGGTTGTGTCATCGTGTCGCCCGAGATGCAATCATCAGTTCGTGCGGGTTCGGCATGCATTGTTTCTCCCAACCCATACCTGTATTTCGCTAAGGTGACGCAGCTGTGGCGACAACAACTAGACGATGAAGACGATGAACCCTTGGTGCATCCCAGCGCAGTGGTGCATGCCAAAGCGGTAGTTCACCCAAGCGCACGCATTGGTCCTTTATGTGTGATTGAAAAGGGTGCTCGCATAGGGGCAGGGACTTGGTTAAAAGCGCATGTCACCTTAGGCGCGGATTGCTCCATTGGTGACCATTGCATCTTGCACGCTGGCGTTGTGATTGGTGCAGATGGTTTCGGCTTTGCCCCTATTGAAGGGCGGTGGGAAAAAATTGAGCAACTCGGTGCCGTTCGCATTGGCAACTATGTCGAAATAGGCGCTAACTCTTGTGTCGACCGTGGCGCATTGGAAGACACCGTCATTGGTGACGGCGTCAAACTTGATAACTTGGTGCAAATTGGACATAACGTGCAAGTCGGTGCGCATACGGCTATGGCAGGGTGCGTCGGCGTTGCTGGCAGTGCCGTAATTGGAGAACATTGCACATTGGGCGGTGGCGCGATTGTGTTGGGGCACCTCACATTGGCCGATGGCGTCCATATTTCTGCAGCTTCCGTGGTCATGCGTTCTATCCACAAGCCAGGCAACTACAGCGGAGTCTTTCCCATCGACGACAATGCCGCTTGGGAAAAGAATGCCGCTACCTTGAAGCAATTGCACGGATTGCGAGACCGTATTCGTTCGCTAGAAACCGCTTTTGAAAGCTCACAAAAATGACCTTAGATATCCACCAAATTTTAAAAATGCTGCCGCACCGCTACCCCATTTTGTTGGTGGACAGGGTGCTAGAGATTGATAAGGGCAAATCTATCAAAGCTATCAAAAACGTGTCGATCAATGAGCCGTTTTTTCTGGGGCATTTTCCGCATCGCCCTGTGATGCCCGGCGTGTTGATTTTGGAAGCTTTGGCGCAAGCCGCTGCTATTCTTGCGTTTGATATGTTGGGCAAAGTTCCAGATGACAAAACGGTTTACTACTTCGCAGGCATTGACGGTGCACGCTTCAAGCGTCCGGTGGAGCCGGGTGACCAATTAATTTTGGAGGTCTCGCTGGACCGCCACAAGTCAGGCATTTTTAAATTCGATGCCTGTGCCAAAGTTGGTGAAGACATCGCTACAGAAGCGAGTCTGATGTGCACCATGCGCACGATTGCTTAACTACGGTTGCCGCAAGATGAGTCTGATTCACGCGACAGCCTTAGTGGACCCCAAGGCGCAGTTGGACGCCTCGGTGCAAGTGGGCCCCTACAGCATCATCGGACCGAACGTCAAAGTTGGAGCCGGTACAACTATCGGCCCTCATTGCGTGATTGAAGGCCACACCACCATTGGCAAAGACAACCGCATCTTCCAATTCAACTCTTTGGGTGCTATTCCCCAAGATAAAAAATACAACGGCGAGCCCTGCGAGTTGATCATTGGGGACCGCAACACCATCCGCGAGTTTTGCACCTTTAATATCGGCTCACCGGGCGATGTCGGCGTGACCCGCGTGGGTGACGACAACTGGATCATGGCCTATGTCCATTTGGCGCACGACTGCCAAGTGGGCAACCAAACCATTTTTGCTAATAGCGCCCAACTTGCCGGACATGTGCACGTGGGCGATTGGGCCATATTGGGTGGCTTTACCGTGGTGCACCAGTTTGTGCGTATCGGTGCCCATAGTTTTACGGCGATGCATTCTTTGTTGCTGGCCGATTTGCCGCCTTTTGTGATGTGCCAAGGTCAGCCTGCCGAAGCGCGCTCTATGAACTTCGAAGGTTTGCGCCGCAGAGGCTTCTCGCCTGAGCGCATCAGCGCTGTCAAGGCCATGCACAAGGCCTTGTACCGCGAAGATTTGACGCTCGACAAAGCCAAAGAACAAATCGCCCAACTGGTCAAAGAGAGACCTGAGTCCGCGCCAGACGTGGCGATGATGCTCGATTTCCTCAACCACACCTCTGCCCAACGCGGAATCATTCGCTGATTCTTTGGGCATGAATCAGCCAACAACGTTCGCAATGGTCGCAGGCGAGGCCTCTGGCGACATGTTGGCAGCCATGTTGTTGCAAGGCATGGTGCAAAGATGGCCGCAACTCTCCTCCGAGGGCATTGGCGGTTCCGCCATGGCAGCCTATGGTTTCAAACCCCTCTGGGGCTATGAAAAACTAGCGGTTCGCGGCTATGTGGAAGTACTCAAACACTACTGGGAAATTGTTGGCATTCGTCGCCAGCTCAAAGAGCGCTGGACACAAAAGCCTCCTAGCGCATTCATAGGCGTAGACGCACCTGACTTCAATCTGGATTTAGCCAAACACCTCAAGGCGCAAGGCGTTCCCACCATCCACTTCGTGTGCCCATCGATCTGGGCGTGGCGCCCAGAACGCATCGAGACGATTCGCCAAAGCGTGGACCATGTCTTGTGTGTTTTTCCCTTTGAAACCGAACTGCTAGAGCGCCACAAAATTGCGGCTACTTATGTTGGCCATCCATTGGCGCACAACATCCCGCAAGTCATAGACCGAGACGCCGCGCGAAAAGTTTTGAATATCTCTGTGGACGCAACGCTGGTCGCTTTGCTACCCGGAAGTCGCAAGTCTGAAATCGACTACCTGGCCTTGCGGTTTCTAAAGGCCGCCAAACGTATGGCCCAACGCCAGCCGGGACTTCAATTCATTCTGCCCACTTTGCCTGCATTCCTTCCCACCATACAAGCCATGGTCGAGCAAATGGGTGGGGTGCCGGGTTTGCAGATCTGCCAAGGCCAATCGCATGTGGCGCTAGCGGCGTGTGATGTCACATTGATCGCGAGCGGTACAGCGACCCTAGAAGCTGCTTTGTTCAAACGTCCGATGGTGATTGCTTACAACATGCACGCGTTGAGTTGGCAAATCATGCGTCGTAAAAAACTTCAGCCTTGGGTGGGTTTGCCCAACATCTTGTTGCAAGACTTTGCAGTACCTGAGTTGTTGCAAGATGCGGCCACGCCAGAAGCTTTAGCAGACGAGACCTTGCAGTGGCTCGCACACCCAGAAGCGGTGCGCACCTTACAAGCCCGTTTTGATGCCTTGCACAGCAGTTTAAAAATGGATACCACCCAGTTAGCGACCGATGCGATCGAAAAAATCATTGCTCACTGAACAAACCGCTTTGGTCTGGGACGCGCCCGGGTTAATTGCCGGCGTGGACGAGGCAGGGCGTGGCCCTCTGGCTGGGCCAGTCGTCGCTGCCGCCGTCATATTGGACGATTTACATCCCATCCCAGGTTTGGCCGATTCCAAGAAACTCACCGCGTTGAAGCGCGAGCGTTTGTTTGACCAAATTCGCGCCAAAGCTTTGTGTTGTTCGATTGCCGAGGCGACGGTGGAAGAAATTGATACGCTAAATATTTTGCAAGCCACACTTTTAGCGATGCAAAGGGCAGTTAATGGGCTGCGTTTGAAACCCAGCAAAGTGCTGATTGACGGTAACCAACTTCCAGTGCTCGATGTTTTGGCTGAAGCTATCGTGAAAGGCGACAGCAAAGTGCAGGCGATTTCTGCGGCCTCTATCTTGGCCAAAGTGCATCGGGACAGGTTATGCCTGGCCATGCATGCGCAATATCCTGAATACGGCTTTCATCTTCACAAGGGCTACGGCACTGCGGCGCATTTGGCCGCGTTGAAAGAGTTTGGCGCCAGCCCCTGGCACCGCAAGTCCTTCTCGCCCGTTGCGCAGGTGCTGTGATGAACTTAATTACTTCGCGCGACAACCCTTTGGTCAAAGAATTACGCCGTCTTTCCCAAGACAGCACGGCTTACCGCAAAACTGGGCGGGTCTGGTTGGAAGGCGACCATTTGTGTCGCGCTTTGCTCACCCGTGGTTTTGTGCCCGATCAAGCTGTGTTTGCGCAATCTGCTTGGGACCCAGAAGGTAACCAACTGACCCAAGCTGCATCTAAAAATACTGTCCTACCGGATGCTTTGTTTCGCGAAATCAGCGCACTAGAGTCTGCAAGCACGATGGGCTTCGTTTGGACGATTCCAAATTCCGAAGACGGTGCATCCGAGATACAAAAGGGCGTTGCCACAGTTTTCTTAGACTGCATTCAAGACGCGGGCAATGTCGGTTCTATCTTGCGCAGCGCCAGTGCATTTGGCTTCACACAGGTCTTGGCGCGCAAAGGAACTGCGGCGCTATGGTCGCCCAAAGTGTTGCGCGCAGCTATGGGTGCGCATTTCGGTTTGCATTTGGTCGAAGGGGTAGATCCTGAGCAGTTGGCCGATCTGCAAATCGGTTGGCTTTCGACAAGTTCCCACCATGGTCCGTTTTTGCACTCTTTGGGTGCCAAAAAAGTGCTGCCAAGCCCCTGCGGTTGGATTTTCGGCCACGAAGGCCAGGGTGTCTCGCCTGAGGTGGCCCAATTGGCCAGCATGACGGTGCGAATCGCCCAGCCCGGGGGTGAAGAGTCGCTCAACGTGGCCTCAGCGGCGGCCATCTGCTTGCATGCCAGTGCCACGGTGGGATCGGCGTAAAAGGCCGTCAGATATAATGGGTGGCTTTTCACCTACAACCTGTACGTCCCAGCTTCCTACTAGGCCAATCCCTCACAAAAGCAGCCCCCAAACGAGCCCCGAGCTCGAGTAAGTGCTGAGGCGTACCCGAACAAAACCGGAGAACCCAGTGCTTTTGTCTCTTCAGGGAAAATTCCCTTCCGCCATCTTGGCGCTCGCAGACGGCACGGTCTTTGTTGGCAATTCAATCGGCGCAATGGGCGCAACATCTGGCTAGGTGGTTTTCAATACCTCCATCACGGGCTACCAAGAAATCTTGACGGATCCCAGCTATTGCCAGCAAATCGTTACGCTCACTTATCCGCATATCGGCAACTACGGTACTAACGCAGAAGATGCGGAATCTACCCAAGTCCATGCGGCGGGCTTGATCGTCCATGACCTGCCTTTGATCGCTAGCAATTTCCGTTCGCAATCTGACTTGTCCAGCTATTTGATCGCCAATAAAACGGTGGCGATCGCCAATATCGATACCCGCCAATTGACCCGTTTGCTGCGTAGCAAGGGCTCCCAAAATGGCGCCATATTGGGTTTGGCTGAGGGCCAAACCGTCACCGATGATTTAATCGCCCAAGCCAAAGCCTTGGCGCTTAAAGCCCCCAGCATGGCGGGCTTGGATCTGGCGCAAAAAGTCACGGTGCAAAAGTCGTATGACTGGACACAAACCGAATGGGCGCTTGGTACTGGCTATGGCGAAGCCACCAACACTAAGTTCCATGTGGTGGCCTTTGACTTTGGTGTCAAACACAATATCTTGCGCATGCTGGCGGAGCGTGGCTGCCAAGTGACAGTGGTGCCTGCCAAAACTTCTGCGACGGACGCACTGGCCCTGAAGCCCGACGGAATTTTTCTCTCCAACGGCCCAGGCGATCCTGAGCCTTGTATCTATGCGATAGAAGCGGCAGCCGCTTTGATCGACAAAGGTATTCCTACCTTTGGCATTTGCCTTGGACACCAAATCATGGCTTTGGCCAGTGGCGCCAAAACTTTCAAGATGAAATTTGGCCACCATGGTGCCAATCATCCTGTGAAAGATTTGGACTCAGGACGCGTGTCCATCACCAGCCAAAACCACGGTTTTGCGGTGGACGAAAAATCTCTACCTGCCAACTTGCGCGCCACCCATGTGTCGCTGTTTGACGGAACCATCCAAGGTTTGCAGCGCACCGATAAACCTGCGTTTTGCTTCCAAGGGCACCCCGAGGCGTCGCCCGGCCCCCAAGATATCTCTTACCTATTTGACCGCTTCATCCATGCGATGGAGACACACTGATGCCTAAGCGTTTAGACCTGAAAAGTATTTTGATCATTGGGGCAGGCCCCATCGTGATTGGCCAAGCTTGCGAGTTCGATTATTCGGGCGTGCAAGCCTGCAAAGCCCTGCGCGAAGAAGGCTACAAAGTCATTCTGATCAACAGCAACCCTGCGACGATCATGACCGACCCTGCCACGGCAGATGTCACCTACATCGAGCCGATCACGTGGCAAACGGTTGAGAAGATCATTGCCAAAGAGCGCCCCGATGCGATATTGCCCACCATGGGTGGACAAACCGCGCTCAACTGCGCCTTGGACTTGTGGCACAACGGGGTGCTCGATAAATACAAAGTCGAATTGATTGGCGCCACGCCCGAAGCCATCGACAAAGCCGAAGACCGCCTGAAGTTCAAAGACGCGATGACCAAAATTGGTCTGGGTTCCGCCCGCTCGGGCATTGCCCACAGCATGGAAGAAGCTTGGGATGTGCAGCGCTCCGTCGGCTTTCCCACGGTTATTCGCCCTAGTTTCACGCTTGGTGGCACAGGCGGCGGCATCGCCTACAACCCCGAAGAGTTTGAGACGATCTGCAAGCGCGGACTTGAAGCCTCTCCCACCAATGAGTTGTTGATCGAAGAGTCATTGCTAGGCTGGAAAGAGTACGAGATGGAAGTCGTGCGCGACAAAGCCGACAACTGCATCATCATCTGCTCCATCGAAAACTTGGACCCGATGGGCGTGCATACCGGAGACTCCATCACCGTCGCACCGGCCCAAACACTGACCGACAAGGAATACCAAATCATGCGCAACGCCTCCTTGGCGGTGTTGCGTGAAATTGGTGTCGACACAGGCGGCTCCAACGTGCAGTTCTCAGTCAATCCCAAAGACGGGCGCATGATCGTGATCGAGATGAATCCGCGCGTCTCACGTTCTTCTGCGTTGGCGTCCAAAGCGACAGGTTTCCCGATTGCCAAAGTGGCCGCCAAGTTGGCGATTGGTTATACCCTTGACGAGCTACGTAACGAAATTACGGGCGGCGCAACACCTTCGAGTTTTGAGCCGAGCATCGACTACGTGGTCACCAAAATTCCACGTTTCGCGTTTGAAAAATTTCCCACAGCTGACAGCCGTTTGACCACCCAAATGAAGTCGGTCGGCGAGGTGATGGCGATTGGCCGCACTTTCCAAGAGTCGTTCCAAAAAGCCCTGCGCGGCTTGGAAGTCGGCGTCGACGGATTGAACGAAAAAACCCAAGACCGCGAAGTGCTCGAGAAAGAACTCGGCGAACCCGGCCCCGATCGCA
>CANBZB010000099.1 GCA_947373745.1 Burkholderiales bacterium
CACGCTATGGCAAGCGCAGTGTCATGCACAAGTGACTGGCAAAGCTATGCCTTCAGGCCACTTCATCCCAGAAGAATTACCGATAGAAATTGCAAACGAGTTAAGAGCGTTTCACAACTAAAAGAAATCGCCCTAGCACCCATTCGCTCTCGCGTCTCAGCCAACGAGACCAGCAAATCGAGAAGCAACAGATACGCCCACCCGCGCCAAGCGATTGCGCATAGTCAGCACAGCCTTGTCCTTGCTAACCAGCGCACAAGAATAAGCACAAGCAAGATCAATAAACTTCTGATCATCCAAGTCTTTACAAACATAAGGCGCCCGATCAGCCACAGGCACAACCCGCGCAAACCGATCAAACTGCGCCAGCACATCCTCCGCCACCAACCCACTCTTGTGCATACGCAACACAATATGCGGATAGGTAAGCACCCGCTCCAACTCATCACGCATAGCCTGAGTAGCCACCCAGTCAACACGTTGAGAAGTTAAAGCCTCTAGTAAATCTGGCGTAGCAGGATCCACATACAGCCAAAGGTCGAGCACGATATTCGTGTCCAACACAATCGTTTGAGAAGTAATCTCCGTCACTTGGTCGCGGGTTTGTCACGCATAGAACCCGCACGCAAATCGAAGCGGAACATGCGGCACTCAATCGGGCCATTCCACATCGGCACGCGGCGTGACTCTTTGAAACGCATACGGCTCGGCAGCTTGAGATCTGGCGTCAACATCCAAGCCGTCCAACCGGCGTAATTCTTTTTCCAATGCGTCGCCAGCTGCGCAAAGAAGTCGCCACCATCTTCGGTTTGCGCAGACTCGCGCGAACCAGAAGGGCCGGCAACACCGGCAGTTTCAATCCGCTCTCCATAAGGCGGATTGACCAACATCACACCTGCATGTTCAGACGGTGGCATACGTTGCAAAGCATCACCACCGCGAAACTCAATCGCACTAGCGACGCCCGCACGCTCTGCATTGCGCTCAGCAAAATCAACCATACGAAATGCCACATCGCTGCCAAACACTTTGGCACGCGGTGCACATTGTTGGGCACGGGCTTGGGTCAACAGGTCTTGCCATTCGCGCGGTGCAAAAGGCAAAAGTTTCTCGAACCCAAAACGCCGCATCACACCAGGTGCGATTCGACAAGCAATTTGCGCCGCTTCAATCGCAATCGTGCCGCTCCCGCAACACGGGTCGTACACGGGGACACCTTGGTCGCACCAACCGTTGGGGTTGTCAGCCGATCCATCACCTTGGCTCCAACCGCTTGCGGCCAACATCGCTGCGGCCAAAGTTTCTTTCAAAGGCGCATCGCCTTTGTCGGTGCGCCAACCACGTTTGAACAGTGGCTCGCCCGAGGTATCGATGTAGAGCGTGAGTTGCTCATGCGTCAAATGCGCATAAATACGCGCATCGGGCCAGCGCGTTTCCACATTCGGACGCACACCCGTCTGTTCACGGAATCGATCGGCCACTGCGTCTTTGATTTTCAAAGCCGCGAAATTCAAACTCTTGAGCGGGCTGTGCTGGGCCGTGATTTCAATTTTGAAACTTTGCTTGGGCGTGAACCACTGCTCCCAAGCTACCGAACTTGCTATCGCATACAAATCTTGTTCTTGGCGATACGGTGCATAAGCCACTTCGACCAACACGCGTTGCGCCAGCCGGCTATGCAAGTTCAGCAACAACACGAAACGCCAATTGCCACGCACCATCACGCCGGCACGCAAGACACGCAAATCGTCCGCAGTGATGCCGCAGATGCTTTGCACCTCCTGCGCGAGATAGGTCTCAACCCCTGCGGCACATGGCAGGAACAAATGGAGGGTTTGCATTTACAAAGACTTACGTAGGGTGGTGGGGGCGATGCGCAGGGCTTCGCGGTATTTGGCGACGGTACGCCGCGCGCATTCGATGCCTTGCTCTTTGAGCATTTCAGACAACTGGTTGTCAGAGAGTGGTTTCTTAGGGTTCTCGCTGGCGACAAATTGTTTGATCAAAGCACGCACCGCAGTGCTCGATGCGTTGTTGCCACTCTCGGTTTCCAAACCAGAACCAAAGAAGTATTTCAACTCAAAGGTGCCAAACGGCGTATTCATGTATTTGTTGGTAGTGACGCGACTAATCGTCGACTCGTGCAGCCCCAACTCTTCGGCAATCTCACGCAACACCATAGGCCGCATGGCCAATTCGCCGTGGATGAAGAAATTCTTTTGCCGCTCCGCTATCGCATTGCTGACCCGCAAAATTGTGTCGAAGCGTTGCTGGATGTTTTTGATAAACCAACGCGCTTCTTGCAAACGCTGTTGCAACCCGGCATGCGCCTCGCCTTTGCCGCCTTTGAGTGCATTGGCATAAATATCGTGCACACGCAAACGCGGCATCACATCAGGGTTGAGCGCCACACGGAACTTCGGTGTTGCAGACGCTTTACCGATACGGGTGACCAACACATCGGGCACCACTACATTGCGTTCAACGTCTGCAAAGCGTCTGCCCGGTTTAGGCTCTAAGCGGGCGATCAAAGCAATCGCCACTTTGACATTGGCTTCGCTGTCATTGACCAACACCGCCAGGCGTTTGAAGTCGCGCTTGGCCAGCATTTCCATGGGTTGATGGCACATCTTCACTGCCACGTCACGCACTTGCAAGGCATCTGCACCCTTGGGGGTCAGTGCTTTGAGTTGCAGCGTTAGACATTCGGCCAAGGTACGGGCACCTACACCGATGGGGTCTAGGTTCTGCAACAAGTGCAGGGCCACTTGGAAGCGGTGCTCGAGTTCTTCGATTTGCTCTTCGTCGTCACCGCCTAAACCTTCCGCCAAACTACGCAAGGTGTCTTCGAGGTAGCCGTCGTCGTTGAGGTTTTCAATCAAGAAACGCAAGGCCGCGCGATCGGTCTCGCTCAAACGCAGGCCCAATGCTTGGCGATGCAAATGCGCGGTCAATGACTCTTGACTACGCGCGAGTTCGGTGGCGTCGGCCACTTCATCGGACGAATTGTTGTTTTTGCTTGCTGGAGCGTCGCCGCCCCATTCCGAATCATCGGGCGAGAACTCCACACTGCCGTCGCCTTCCCAGCTCTCGGCGATGCCGTCCACACTCGGTTCGGTATCGCTGGCCGTGTTATCGACGGTAATCTCCGACATGCCCCCATCGAGCGAAGGCATCTCGCGCAGGCTCTCGGCTTCCGCTTCGTTAGAGACATCTTCCTCGCGAACAGGGGTGTCTGCTTTGTCAATGCCAAATTCTTCGCGCGGCGCTTCTTCGAAGTCTTTGTCGAGAAACGGGTTCTCGTCGAGCATTTGCTCGATTTCTTGGCTTAATTCAAGGGTGGAGAGCTGGAGCAGGCGGATCGACTGCTGCAGCTGCGGCGTGAGGGCCAGGTGCTGAGAGACGCGAAGGGAGAGTCCTTGCTTCATGGCCAGTCCTGCATCACATTCGGAAATGTTCGCCGAGATAGACGCGGCGCACGTCCGCGTTCTCGACAATTTCAAGCGGCGTGCCTTGCGCCAGCACACGACCTTCGCTGATGATGCAAGCGTGGTCGCAAATACCCAAGGTCTCGCGCACGTTATGGTCGGTGATCAACACGCCAATGCCACGCGCTTTTAAGAAACCAATGATGCGTTGGATCTCGATCACCGCAATCGGATCGATACCTGCGAAAGGCTCGTCCAACAAAATAAAGCGCGGTTGTGTTGCCAAGGCACGGGCAATTTCTACGCGACGACGCTCACCACCGGACAGGGCAACCGAAGGCGATTTACGCAAATGCAAAACACGCAACTCTTGCAACAAATCCACCAAGCGCTTTTCAATGTCTGCTTCACCCAAAGGCTGGTCTTTGTCGTCGCGTTGCAATTCAAGCACCGCACGCACGTTGTCTTCGACATTGAGTTTGCGAAATATCGACGCTTCTTGCGGCAAGTAGCTCAGGCCTAGGCGCGAACGACGGTGAATCGGTAGATCCGTCACAGACTGGCCGTCGATGGTGATGCTTCCAGAATCAGCGCGCACCAAGCCGACGATCATATAAAACGATGTGGTTTTGCCAGCGCCGTTGGGGCCCAACAAACCGACGACTTCGCCTTTTTGTACTGCGATGGAGACGTCGTGCACCACGGTACGTGAGCCATAAGTTTTTTCTAGGTGGCGGGCTTCCAGGCGACTCACGGGCATGTCCATCAGCGCGCCTCCAGCAGTTTTTTGCGTGGCGCCAAGGTGGCACGGACGCGGCCACCGGTTTTGTTCACGTTGTCGTCGGTGGGTCGTCCGTCGATGGTGAAAACGTCGGTGAGGTTTTCGTAGGTAATGATCTTGCCCATCATCTGGTCGTTCAAGATCGGGCCTTTGTAGCGACGCACCTCAGCGTTTTCGATCAATTTGACGCGGTCGGCTTTGCCGTCGTAGTCGATGCGCAAGCCTTCGCCTTCGACAAATTCATCGACGCCTTCGCGCTTTTGACGAAAGAAGGCGCGCTTATTGGGTTCTGGCAGGATGGTGCCGTATTGGTAGCCATCGGCGTCTTCGCGGATTTCAATTTTGGAGCCGCGCATCACCATGGTGCCTTTGTTGAGCACGGCGCGTCCTGTGAAGATGCTGACTTGGCGCAGCTCGTCGTGCACCAAATTGTCAGCCTCGATATTCATCGGCTTGTCGCGGTCTGCTTTTTCTGCCGACGCCGCTACGGGCAGTAGTGCCAGAAGCGAAGCGAGAAAAATGGCAGAAAAATGAGTCAAGGCACGAATATTGCTGTAAGTGCCCGAATGATATCAGCGTCCGCGGCGTACTTCGCCAATTAAATAGTCTGTGATTTGCAAAGCGCGCTCCATCGAGCCCGCTAAAGAGCCGTCGGTATAGAAACGCCCTGCCACGCCCAAGGCAGGAACGCCTTGCACCTTAAAGGCCTCTTGCAATTGCGTGGCACGACGTGCTTTGGTAGCAACGCCAAAGCTATTGAAAGTTTCTAGAAACTTTTGTTCTGCCAAACCGTTTTTGCCAGCCCAAGCAGCCAAAGCATTGCCTGACGTCAGATTTTGCTTTTCATTGTGAATCGCGTTGAACAACTTGCCATGCATCGCATCGACCATACCTAGCGATTCCCACACGTAATACGCACGTTGCTGGGCCTCAAAGTCGTCGCGGAAACGCACGGGTACGCGCTTGACCACTACGTCTTTGGACACGGCTTTGATCCATGACGAGAACCGCGGTTCAAAAGCATTGCAATGTGGGCAGCTGTACCAAAAAAACTCAATCACCTCGACCTTGCCGTCTGCCACCTCGGTAGGGACGCGTTTATCCAGTGATATGTATTCGATGCCCTCCTCAGGTTTTTTATTACCTTGGGCATGGGCTGATTGCCCCAGAGCGCAGGCCGCTAATGCAGCGACAGAAAATTCACGACGTTTCATCTCTACCCCGTATAAAAAAAGTTAGCGCTGCACCCGCACCATCGCGGATTCGATATGCGCGTTCTCAAGTTTGCTTCGCACGCGCTCGGCCTCCACCTTGTCGACAGGCCCCACGCGCACACGAAACACCGTGCGCCCGCCTTGTTCGCGTTCGCTCAACTTAGCGTCTAGCCCCAAAAAGCCCAACTTGGCCCGCTGGGTTTCGGCCTCGTCTACCGTGCGAAATGCGCCAGCTTGGACAAAGTAAATAAAGGGATCGTTTGCGGTTGATGGGTCTTCGCTGGGCTTGGATTCGACCGATTTGGCCTCTAGCGGCTTGCTCTCTGTAGGTTTAGTTTTGGCGAAGTCAGCGATGGGGTCTGCGCTTTTAGCATCTGGTTTAACAGGCGTATCTGATTTGCCATCCGTCTTGGTGTCGCCGTCGGCTTTGTCTGCAGACTTGGCGGGGTTTTTGCCGTAGAGCGGTGCGTTGGGGTCCCAGTCTTTGTTTTTCTTGTCCTCGGCGCTGTCGGCATCGCTAGAGCGGGCTTGTCCTTTGTTCATAAAAGGAATTGGCATTTTGGTGACGTAAATCGCCAACCCTAATGCGACGGTCAAGCCCACCACCAAACCGATGATGAAGCCGACCAAAGTATTTCCGCGTTGTCGTTTCAATGCCATGTGTCTGCCTCTGTAACTATTACATGCTCTCAGGCGCACTCACGCCTAGCATTGCCAAACCATTGTGCAACACCTGTGCTGTTGCGGCCACCAAGGCCAAACGCGCTTGCTTGACCAGCGGGTCATCCACCAAGATGCGTTCAGCGTCGTAGTAGCTGTGATAGGCGGCTGCCAGTTCACGCAAATAAAACGTCACATCATGTGGTGCAAAGTCTTGGGCAGCGTCGCTCAGCATGTCGGGGTATTTGGCTAAGAGCATCATCAAGGCTTGGGCTGGGGCGCTGTCAAGCGGAGACAAGTCAACCGATGCCAAACCCTCTAAGGCCCTGGACAGCAATTGGCTTCGCTCTTCAATGGAGTGCGTCAAGTCTTTTGCGGAACCGAAGGAGTTGACCAACACCGAGCAAATGCGCGCATGCGCGTATTGCACGTAGTAAACAGGGTTATCGTTGTTCTTGGTGACCGCCAAATCGACGTCAAAGGTGTATTCGGTATCGGGCTTGCGGCTCAGCAAGAAGAATCGCACCGCGTCTTTGCTGGTCCACTCGATCAGGTCGCGCAAGGTGACGTAACTGCCCGCACGCTTAGAAATTTTGACTTCTTCGCCCCCGCGCATCACACGCACCATGGTGTGCAAGACATAGTCAGGGTAGCCCTCTGGAATACCGACATTCGCCGCTTGCAAACCAGCGCGTACGCGCGCGATGGTGCCGTGGTGGTCGCTGCCTTGGATATTCACCACCCGCGCAAAGCCTCGTTGCCATTTGGCGATGTGGTAGGCCACATCAGGCACAAAGTAGGTAAAAGTGCCGTCCGACTTGCGCATGACGCGGTCTTTGTCGTCGCCGTAATCGGTTGACTTCAACCAAAGCGCGCCATCTTGTTCGTAGGTTTTACCAGCCGCTTGTAAACGCGCGACCGCGTCGGCCACTTTGCCGTCGGTGTAGAGGCTGGATTCGAGGTAGTAATTGTCAAACTTGACCTCGAAGGCCTTTAAATCTAAGTCTTGCTCGTGGCGCAAATAAGCGACTGCGAATTGACGGATGCCGTTGAGGTCGTCCACGTCGCCACTCGCTGTGAAACTGCGGTCGTCCGCCGTCACGGTCTTCTTAGCTAAGAAATCGGCGGCGATGTCGGCGATGTATTCACCGTTGTAAAACGCTTTGCTGGCTGGGTTATCGGGGTCCGTCGGCCAACAGTCGTCACCGGGTTTGAAACCTTGTGCACGCAATTGGGTGCTTTTGGCCAAGGTGTCGATTTGCACGCCGGCATCGTTGTAATAGAACTCGCGGTAGACATCCAAGCCCTGCGTTTCTAGCAAATTGCAAACCGCGTCGCCCAAGGCAGCTTGTCGTCCGTGGCCCACATGTAACGGGCCGGTAGGGTTGGCGGAAACAAATTCGACCAGCACGCGCTGACGGGTTTTGGCGTCGCTCTGGCCTTGTGCAGTATCAACAGCGGTTGGGCTTTGGTAACCAAATCGGTCCTTAGCGGACAACACCTCACGCACGATTTGCTGCTTGGC
>CANBZB010000100.1 GCA_947373745.1 Burkholderiales bacterium
GGTTGGTGGTTCATGTCCACCCGACGCACAAAAGGCAACGCACCATCGCCCACACGAGACGGCATGTGCAAGCGCATATAGCGTCCGGCTGGCGCGTTGTCGGTAGCGGGGCGGCTGTGGTGCCAACTCTCTAGTGAAGGCGTCGCCGAGCCCAAAATGACTTTGGCGTTTTCTAACTGGCCTCGGTAGATGGCCAAGTCGCGCGCTGAGTAGCGTGCGCCTTCTTGCTGTTTGTAGCTTGGGTCATGCTCTTCGTCGACCACGATGAGTTGCAAATGCGGCATGGACGCAAATACCGCCATGCGTGTGCCCAACACAATGCGCGCTTGGCCCTGGTGTGCCGCCAGCCAATTCTTCAAACGCTGCGCGGGCGTGAGGTTGCTGTGCATGGCGACCACGCAATCGTCGCCCCACTGCGGCGCAAAGCGCTCGCGAAAGCGCGATTCAAGTTGCGGTGTGAGGTTGATCTCGGGCACCATCACCAAAATTTGTGCGGATGCGTCTTTGGCTAACTGGGCCTGCGCCGCACGCAAATAGACCTCGGTTTTACCGCTGCCGGTGTTGCCAAAAAGTAGGAAGGGGCCTTTGTGGGAGGCGATGTTTTGCAGGACCTGGGCTTGTTCGGGGGTGGATGCGGGAATCGGCGAAGCTTGCTGAGATGCCTGCAATTTTTCAGCAGCCTTGCTTTTCCGCGCCAAGCGCCGCATCCATTGCTCGGCGCTCAGTTCGCGCAGTTGGTTGGGCAGGGCGGCTAAGGCAACCTCCCCAACGCTGCGCTGGTAATAGTGCGCGGCGAAGCGAACCAAGTCGCACCAATGGGCATTTAAAGGCGCTATGCCCCCTAACACGCTAGCAATCGGCCTCAGCGTGAGTGCGGCGTTGTTTTGCGCTTTATCAGAATCGTCTTGGCTTTCGGTAATGGCGTTATCGCCTGAAGGGCTTGCATCCCACACTACGCCCATCATCTCCCTCTTGCCCAGAGGCACTCTGACCAAAGAGCCTGTTGGAAGTATTTCCCCGCTCTCATACGACAACACATCGGCCAACCCACTGTGTGCGGGGGTGTGAACAATAACTGAAACAATGTGCGACATGTCAAGTGTCAAGTTGGCTTGATGAGTTGAGGTAATTTGGTCAAGAGCGACTTAAGTGCTTGATTTTTATAGGCTTGGGCGATAACTCAGCATTTCTGTGGATAACTTTGTTGATATGTTGTCGTGAGCAGTGCCCAAGGCGCATCAATCAAGGCTTTGAACAGATTGCTCGAAAAAAAAGCAGCCATTTAAATCTATATAAATCAATGACTTAGATAATTTGAACTTTTTTGAATGACAAATCCGATAAGCTGCGATGCGTGGTTATAAGGGCCTTAATTTTGTGCATAAGTAGACGTACTGTGACAAAAATTTTCTGGTTTCGGGTCATTTTTGTGCTAGTTGCCCGCTGGCTTTGGCTGCAGGATTGCCAAAGCTTGGCGAACTTGCGCCACGCTTAAAAGCTCAGAGAGCACTTGTGGCGCGCGGTTGGGCGCATAGAGCACATAAACGGGTACGCCGCTGCGGCCTAGTTCGCCTAAGGCGCGTGAAATAGCCGGGTCGCGTCGTGTCCAATCGGCGCGCATCAGACGTACCTGTTTTGCGGCAAAGTCGGCCAGCACATCAGGCTGGCTAAGCGTGGTTTGTTTGTTGATTTGGCATGTCACGCACCAAGCGGCAGTGAAGTCGACAAAAACGGGGTGGCCTTGGGCAAGTTCTGCTTGCACAGCGGATGCCGTCCAGTTTTGCCAGCCTTCGTTTGTCAGTATGGGGGTGTTTGCATTGGCGCTAGGCGCTTGTGTTTCTTGTGTGTTTGTATTGGAAAGAGTCTCAAGGCCTATCCAGCAGATGGCAACTAATCCCAATGCTTGAACGATACGCGCCAATGCCCCTGAAAAGCGACTCGCCCAAATGGTGAGTGCTACGACCAATAGCCCACCCAATAGAAGCATGGCTTGCGAGACGCTGGTTTGTAAGCCAAAAACCCATAACAACCAAACGACGGTCGCGAGCATGGGAAACGCCAAGGCATGGCGCAGGGTGACCATCCACATGCCTGGCTTGGGTAGGGCCTGCGCCACCCCAGGCAGCCAACTTGCCAGTAAAAATGGCAAGGCCAAACCCAGACCCATGCAGGCAAATACCGATAAGGCCTGCCAAGCGGGCATGGTCATCGCTACCCCCAAAGATGCACCCATGAACGGTGCGGTACAGGGCGAAGCCACCGCTACGGCTAGCACGCCGGAGAGCAATGCGTCGACTACGGGGTGGCGCGATTGGAAAGACGTAAGGCTTTTCGGCAACAGATTGCCCAAACTAAACACGTCCCACAAATTCAAAGCGATCAAGGTGAAGAGCACCGCCAAAGCGGCGACAACAGCTGGGGTCTGCAATTGAAACCCCCAGCCCAACTGTTCGCCCATGGTGCGCAGCAAAAGAACAGCGCCACCCAGCATCAAAAAGCTCGCCACGACGCCTACGGTATAGGCCACACCTGTCAAACGGCGCATATGTTTGCTGGCGCCGTGTTGGGCAAAACCCAATAGCTTGATCGCCAAAATAGGCAATACGCAAGGCATGGCGTTCAAAATCAAGCCACCAAGGAGCGCGCCAGCGATTGCAAGCAAGAATCCAAAAGCGCCGCTTTCAGCGGCATTAGGGGCGCTAGGACTTGCGACCTGATTAGCAGGCGCTGCTGCAAAGCTTTGGGGTTGGGGACTGGGCCAAGGCCCGGAGACTGGCAAAACCAACGCAACGCCTTGGCGTGATTCGGCCGTGGCTTTTGAAACAAGTAACCACGCTATTTTTGAGGGACTGCTGCTGCGCGCAGTGTTTACGGGCAAACGTACCGTCCAAGCGTTCCCTCGCCAAGATTGCTTGGCCAGGGCATGTTGGTCCGTCGAAGACTCCAATAACTCTGGGTCGTTAGGAAAGACGGATAGTTGTTGTCCCACCCAGTGGGCGGGCAGGCCTTCTAAGGTGGCGACCAAAAAGTCGCCGTCAAAGCGCGCGGTTGTTTGTGCCACGTCTAAGGCAATGGGTTGTTGTTGAAGAAGCGTGGTGAACGATTTGGCCTGTGGCGCAAAACTGCTGTGCGTGGGCAATTGCAGGGCGAAGTCGCCTTCTTGGGGAATGCACTCCAAGCGGCAAACCAGCCAATTGGCATGTAACTGCACGGCCAGTTGGCCGCTGACTGGCGAGCGGTAGGCAGAGCTTGCCTTAACCTCCACTGCCAAGAGGGCGTCACTCTCAAAGCCATAGTTCGTGAGCGTGCCCGCTGAGAGTTTTTGGGGCAATGGCCACAGCACGGAACCCACCTCTAGGCCGGGTGGCAATTTAAATTCAAGCTGGGTGGGCAGGCCTGAATCGCCCGGGTTGCGCCAGTAGGTGTGCCATTCGCGGGTGTGTTGCAGTTGCAAGCCTAGCCAAAAGGTTTTGCCGGCTTGCACGCCGTCTGGCGCATGCGCTACCAATTCAGCGCGCACTTGCGGGGTCGAAACAACCGCACTTTTTGCAGTCGTAGTGAGTTGCGCCGATGCTGCACCCGCCCCAATGCAGCCAACAATGAGCCAAAACAAAGAGCGGTAAACAAACGTAAGCATGGCGCTGATGTTAACGAGGCGACGAAAGTAAGATGCGCCTATGTCCACAGACGCCCGTTTCATCAACGCAATAGCCGCCCACCGCTGGGCCGATATGTGCAGCCAAGACTTTGCGCGTATCAATCCCGCACGTGCCGTAGCGGTTTTGCCCTTGGGCGCGACCGAGCAACACGGCCCCCATTTGCCCTTGAATGTCGACTCAGTGTTGGTCGATGGTGTGGTCGACGCCGCGCTCACACATCTAGACAAACAAGACCCCGTGTTGGTTCTGCCCACCCAAACCGTGGGACTGAGCACCGAGCACATCGCATTTGCTGGCACGCTCACACTCTCGCCGCAAACCGTGATTTCTCAGTGGTGCGCACTCGGTGACAGCGTTGCGCGCGCGGGCGTCAAAAAACTGTTGCTTTTCAATGCCCACGGCGGCAACGTCGGGCTAATGGACGTAGTGGCGCGTGAATTGCGCGCCCAGCATGGTTTGATCGTCTACAGCAGCAGCTGGTATAACCTGCCGCTTGACGAAAAAGTGATGGCGCAATTCAGTGCCGATGAGCACCGCTTTGGTATTCACGCGGGCGACATCGAAACCTCGATGATGCTGGCGCTGGCGCCTGAAACAGTCGATATGGCTAAAGCGCAAAACTTCCCGTCAAGCGCACAACAACGCGCCGCCACCTACCCGATTTTGGGCAACGGCCGCAGTGCGAAGTTGGGCTGGCACATGCAAGACTACAACCCACAAGGGGCGGTGGGTAATGCGTCGGCGGCTACTTCTGCCAAAGGAGTCGCAGTTGTGAAAAGTGCTGGCGAGCAACTGGCGAAATTGCTGCAAGAGTTGATGGATTTGCCGTTAAGTACCGTCAGAGCCTAGCAATTTCAAGCATGCGTGATCCACGCACTATGCTCTGGCGCTACCAAATGCGGCAAGCTGTTAAAGACCACCAAGTTATGCCGCTTGGGTGTGAAATGGAACTCGCTCACCGAGCTATTGCGCATACGTAAATTCAACTCGATGCTGGTGGCGGGCGAAGCTTGGAGTACTTGGGCCACCGCAGTGGAGATCGGCCCACCGCTAGAGACCAACAACACATTGCCTTCGCAATGCTGGCGCACATGGTCTAGCGCCGACGTCACGCCGTGCAGAAATTCTGGGTAGCTGGGCATGCCGACGGGGGATGCGGCTCCTGCCATCCATTGTTGGAGCCCGTCACGCAACATGCGAAAGTGTTCACGGTAACCCGCGGGCGTTTGGGTGTTGAAGCTAGCGTTTGGATTCACGGCGCGTATGAGGGCTTCGCTGTCGTATTCGTTGAGTCCTGGCCATTGCAGCGCATCTGGCGTGTGTCCTAAGCCGTCTCGAATGCCTTGCAAAGTTTGGGCGTGGCGCTTCAAGGTGCCGACCAGTACAGCGTCGAACGTCATACCGTGTAACTTCCAGTGTTCGCCTAAACGACGGCTTTGTTGCGCACCCATAGCGCTGAGTTGGTCATAGTCTGCGGCGCCCAGAGAGGCTTGGCCGTGGCGTACGAGGTAGAGCTGTCCCATTGGTGTTTGTAAGTAATCTGTTGAAGTGTTCGACGATTCTGGCGGTGAATGCGCGGGCGCGGAGTCGCAGGAGAGACGAATTTAGGCGGAGAGTAATTCCCAGCGCTCTAAGGCTTGCATGAGTTCTGTCTCGATTGCCACGTCACGTGCATGCAGTTGCGCCACTTTGGCTGCGTCGCTGGCATAGAGCTTAGGGTCCGCTAAGTCCGCTTGCACTTGCTTTTGCTCCGCTTCTAGGGCGGCGATGCGCTCCGGCAAGCCTTCTAATTCACGTTGTTCTTTGTAGCTGAGTTTGCGGGGTTTGCTGGTGAGCTTTTCCGCGCTGCTGGTGGTTGAGTCGGTTTTCTCTGGCGTTTTTGCACCTTGCGCACTACTGTGCTTGGTGGATTGCAACCCGCTAGCCCTTTTAGACTGGGTCAGCCAGTCTTGCACGCCGCCTTCGTATTCGCGCCAAAAGCCGGGTTGTGCATCTGTGCCTTCGAACACCAAAGTACTGGTGGCCACGTTATCTAAAAACGCACGGTCGTGGCTCACGATGAACACTGTGCCATCGTAGTTTTGTAGCAATTCCTCTAATAGTTCTAGGGTGTCGATGTCGAGGTCGTTGGTGGGCTCGTCCAAAACCAGCACATTGGCGGGGCGGGCAAACAGCCTGGCTAATAAGAGTCGATTGCGCTCGCCGCCCGAGAGTGAGCGCACGGGTGAATTGGCGCGTGCGGGGGAGAACAAGAAGTCGTCGAGATAGCTCTTGACGTGCTTGCGCTGGGTGCCAATCTCGATCCATTCGCTGCCGGGGCTGATGAAATCTTCTAGCGTGGCATCCATATCGAGGGCGTTGCGCATTTGGTCGAAGTAGGCCACTTGCAGATTGGCGCCTTGGCGCACCTTGCCGCTATCGACGGCGAGTTCGCCCAAAATCATTTTGAGCAAAGTCGATTTGCCAACGCCGTTAGGACCGATCAAGCCTATCTTGTCGCCGCGCAAAAAGGTGGCGGAAAAGTTCTTGGCGATGACCTTGTCGCCGAAGGATTTGCACACGTCTGTGAGCTCGGCCACGATCTTGCCGCTGGCCGCGCCACTCGAGAGATCTAGCTTGACGCGACCGACCGCATCACGTCTCGCCTCTCGGCGGGCGCGTAAGGCCTCGAGGCGCGCGATACGGCTTTGGCTGCGGGTACGGCGGGCTTCTACGCCCTTGCGAATCCACACCTCTTCACCCGCCAGCATTTTGTCGGCCTTGGCGTTGATAACGGCTTCTTGTGCGAGTTGTTCTTCTTTTTGGCTTTGGTATTGGCCAAAATTCCCCGGGTAAGAAAGTAAATGTCCGCGGTCTAGTTCGACGATGCGGGTGGCGACACGATCTAGGAATGTGCGGTCATGGGTAATGGTGATGATGCTGCCCTTAAAACCCACCAGCAATTGTTCTAGCCACTCGATGCTGTCGAGGTCAAGGTGGTTGGTGGGCTCATCCAATAAAAGCACGTCAGGGGCTGTGACTAAAGCTTGTGCAAGGGCCACGCGTTTGGCAGTGCCGCCAGATAGAGAGCTCACCTGTGCATGGGGGTCCAGGTGCAAGCGGTGTAATGTTTCTTCGACCCGCTGCTCCCAGTTCCAGCCATCTAGCAGTTCGATTTCGTTTTGCATGGCTGTGAGATCGCCTTCTCCGGTGGTGTAGCGATCAATCAGACTGCGCACATGCTGTAAGCCGGCGCTAACAGCTTCGAATACCGTTGCATCACCATCGAGTTGCGGCTCTTGCGCAACGAAGGTCACGCGCAGGCTTTGTTGCACGCGTAAATCGCCATCGTCAGGCTTTTCTAGCCCGCCCAAGATGCGAAGAAGCGACGATTTGCCGGCGCCGTTCCTGCCAATGAGGCCGACGCGCTCATCGGTTTCCAATGAGAATTCGGCGCGGTCTAGCAAGGCGACGTGACCGAATGAGAGTTGGGCTTGCTGAAGTGTGATTAAAGACATGGGCCATTATGTCTAGACTAATTTTTGGAAGACTTGCGCAGACCGCAAAAAGTGATGTATACTGGCAGGCTTCGCTGATACAAACAAGTTAAACAACGGGTTCCAAAGCGAAGATTGCAAAGAGTTAAAAGTTTTTTAAATAAATTTTGAAAAATCCAAAATTCGATGTATACTGCAAGGCTTCGCTGATCACAGCAAAGAAATTCAGGCAACTGAGTAGTTCATTAAAAAATTACAGCCGATAAGCGTGGGCGTTTGATGGCGATTGCCAAGTTCTTCGGAACTATGTCTTAACTGACATACAAACGCTCATGAGAATAGAAGTGAAGTTCACTTCAATTCCGTTTTTATGAGTTGCTCGAAAGAGCGAAAAAAAATCAAG
>CANBZB010000101.1 GCA_947373745.1 Burkholderiales bacterium
TGTGCTGAGCAAACTCACATGCGCCGCCACCACACGCCACCCCTCTGGTGTGCGCATCCAAGTTTGGCTTTGGCGACCAGTACGTGCAACACCGTCTCTTTGAAACTCGGTATTGGCAGTGGCAAAGTCTTCACCATAGGTGGTGATGATGGTGTTCATGCAAGTGCGTTGTAAACCTTGTGAAGGTCTTGACGCTCTGAAGGCTTGGATAGCTTCAAATCCATACAGATTTTCTGTGGCGCCGTAGCGCAAGGTGTACGGGCTATTCCAAAACAATTCGTCCAGCACATCCACTTTGTTATTCACCAAAGCGTCTTCATAACGGGCGAAGGCGGTTTCCATTTCAGCCAAAACATGTGGCAAGTTAATCTGCATTTACAGCTCGACTTTCTTTAGATGGCAAACGCCTAAGGTTTCTAGTTGCTTGGCGACGCGAAATGCCAAATCTTCGCGCCAAGGTGCGGAGATGATTTGAATACCCAATGGCAAACCATCGTTCAAACTGGGCCACATCGGTGCAGCCACCACAGGGCACCCAGCAAACGAAATAGGCTGCGTTAACAAGCCCATGGCTGCGCGGCTGGGTAAGGTCTGGCCTTGGATCTCCAACCAGTCTGTGCCGATGACGGGTGCGCTTACCGGTGTGGCGGGCGCCAACAAAACGTCCCAGTTTTCAAATAGGGCATTCACTTTGTCGCGGTAGAGGCGGCGAAACCTTTGCGCTTTGACATACCAAGCTGCAGGTTGCAAAGCGCCTGACATAAAACGGTCTACAGAAAGAGGTTCCATCTCTTCTATGCGGTGGCGTAAATTGTCTAAGTGCAAAGCGCCGCCTTCGCTGGCGGTGATGATGAATGCGGCGATGCGCCCTAAGGTGGCGTCTGGCCATTCCACTTGCGCATGCACGCCCAAGGCTTTTGCTGCCATGGCGACCACCGCGCGCGCTTGGGGCGATGCGTTGTCTTCGAAGAAGCCATTGAGCACACCGATACGCACACCTTGTGTGCCATGTTGCAAAGAGGGCAACACGGGTTCCACTTTCTTCACGTGACAACCAGGATCTAGCGCATCGGGGCTTTGCATGGCGTCATACATGGTGGCTAAGCCGTCCAAGGAATTGGCAAAGCCGCCTAAATGGTCGATGCTATTGACGAATGGAAAAGTGCCTCGACGCGACAGCCTGCCAAAGGTAGGCTTGAGCCCCCAAACGCCACACAACGAGGCGGGCACGCGGATAGATCCGTTGGTATCAGACCCTAATGTCAAAGGCACTTGGTGCGCAACCACTGCCGTGCCTGAACCACCTGACGAACCGCCAGAAATACGTGTGGTGTCGTGCGGATTTCTACATGGACCGTAATGGGTGTTCTCGGTGGTGAAGCCATAGGCGAACTCGTCCATATTGAGCGAGCCGACCAAGACGGCACCGGCTGCAGCCATTCGTTCGATCAAAAAAGCGTCCTGCTTGGCAGGTGCGTGATGGCGGTTGACGATGGAGCCTGCCAAGGTGATTTGACCCTGCACATCGAATAAGTTTTTAACGGCAAATGGCACACCCGCTAATGGCGGTAGTGAAGCGCCAGAGGCACGTAAAGCATCAATAGATTGCGCTTTTTGTATCGCACGATCTATATGTTTGGCTGTAAATGCATTGACTTTTTTGTCGGTGGCTTCAATGCGATCCAAACTAGATTGCAGCACTTCGCTTGCGCTAAAACTGCCCTTGGAAATACCTTGCGTGATCTCCGCGCTTGTGAGGTTGTGCAAACTCATGACGCTATTGGCTTGGGGCAATAAATTTCGGCGATTTCAAGATCAGCTGGGCAGTCCACTTGATCGAGTTGCTGGGCCATAGCCGCTGTGCGCTGGAAGTGCGCTGCTACACGTGACACCCGTTCCGTGTCCGCAGGCAAGCCCAGCGCGTGGGCACTGATTTGCACGAATTGAAGCACCTGCTCGTCGGTCATTTGCGGACCTCGGTTTGAAAGATTTCTAAGCTGCGTTTTTTCATGGCGATAAAGCTGGGTTCAGACAAGGTTTCGACCGTGCGCGGACGCGGGTCGCGGTAGTTCAGTATCTCGGCCACAGATGTGGGGCGCTTGGTGAGCAACAAGATTTGGTCGGCCAAATAGACCGCTTCTTCCAGATCGTGCGACACCAGCAGCATGGTAGTGCCTGTTTTGATGAACACGTCTTGGAGTTTCTCCCGTATGAAAAGGGTCATCTCAAAGTCCAAGGCGGAGAAGGGCTCGTCTAAAAACAGCACCTCTGGGTTGGGTGCCAAGGCCCGCATGATGGAAGCGGTTTGCTGTTGACCACCTGAGAGTTCATAGGGGTAGCGGTTCAGGTCGAACTTGACATCGAAGGAAGCCACCAGTTCGTCTAAGCGTTGGTCCACATCGCCTTTGGACTTGCCCGCGAGTTTTAAGGGGTAGGCGATGTTGTCGATGGTGCGCATCCACGGGAACATGGCTTCTCGGTAGTTCTGGAACACATAACCAATGTTGGTGTCTTTGAGTGATTTGCCGTCGAACAATATCTCGCCGTTGTCGATGGGGATCAAGCCAGCGATCATATTGATCAGTGTGCTCTTGCCGCAACCGTTGGGACCGAACACCGAGACGATTTGGTTTTTCGGGATATCGAGGTTGAAGTTTTCATACAAAGGCCAACCAGCAAAGTACTTGGTGAGATTGCGGATGGTGATGTGGGTGCCAGCGGGTCCAGGAACAAACTTGGGTGGCGCTGGGTCGGGTTCCACCATGGGGTTGATGACGGTGTGCATTTAACGACCACTCCAATGAACGATGCGCTTTTCGAGCATCAAGAACAAGACATTCAAGGCATAGCCCAAACCGCCCGCAGCCAAGATGGACGCGTACATATCGCGCACATTCATGACTTGCTGGGAGTCAATGATGCGGTGACCCAAACCACGTTCGGAGCCAATGAACATTTCGGCCACGATCACGATGACCAAGGCCATCGATACGGCGCTGCGCAAACCCACAAAGGTAGGCTGCAAGCTTTCCCACACCAGTACGTCTTTGAAAATCTGCCAACGGCTCGCTCCCATGACTTTGGCGGCCATGACCCTTTGCTTTCTGGCGTTGATCACGCCGTATGCGCTGTTAAACAACACGATGAGCAAAGCGCCAAACGCCGCGATTGCTACTTTGTTGATATCGGACACGCCAAAGATCATCAAGAACAAAGGAATCAAGGCAGACGAAGGGGTCGAGCGGAAGAAGTCAATCAAAAACTCCACGCTGCGGTAACTGCGTTCGTTGCTGCCTAACAAGATGCCAATAGGAACCCCTACGAGTGAAGCCAAAACGAAGGCTTCGAGCGTGCGCATCAAGGTGTAGGAGAAATCCTTCAAGAGTTCACCCCCCCACATACCATTGCCTAGCGTGGCAAGTGTTACCCAAGGGGAGGGTAACAAGATGGGCGGAATTAATTTGAACCGCACTACGAGGTCCCATATACAAAACAAGACCAATGGACCGAGGAGCGGAATGATCCGCCCCAAGTTCCAGCCCTTGGAGTTGGAAGGGTTGGGGCGACCAGCTGCCCCATGAGGACCCGTCGTGGACATGACGACTGGGGTGAACGCGTCGTGCATCTTTACCCCTTGTAGAGCATGGTCTCGACCATGAGGCGGGATGGGAAGATGCCTTTTTCGAAGAACAAGTCAAAGAACTTTTGGAAGTGGCCAATGTCTTTGGCTGTGAACTCGTTGTACATGGTGTAAGCGGCCATGGGCACTTCGGCCGTCAATGCGCCTTCAATGGCGGTATAGCCTTTGAGGTATTGGCGCGCTTCAGCCGTGCTGTTGCGCACATAGGTGATGCCTTTGTTGTAAGCAGTGACGAACTTCTTGGTTTCTGCTGGGTATTTGTTGACGAAGTCCGCTGTCAAGGATGCAGAACCACCAAACCAAGGCGCCATCGCGTCACCCAAGATGTATTTAGAAATCACGCCGGCTTCCAATACGCGGGTGGCACCGTTCAAGCGACCAATCGTGCCGGTTGGCTCTAGCGTGTAGATGGCATCGACTTGGCCTGCAGCCAATGCGGCCACGTGTTGGCCAATCGGCAACTCCATGACGGTGGCGCCGGTGGCACCGCCGCGCTCTAAACAGGTTTTGGCGAGGGTCAAGTTTTGAATGCCAGGGCCGGAGGCGACTTTTTTTCCTTTGAGATCAGCCATGGTTTTGGCGGGGCTATTGATAGGCACCAAGAACTCGTCCAAGACGTTTTTCACATTGCTGGGGTTAGACGCGAAGATCTTGAAAGTACCAGGGGCTGCAATTTCACCAATCGCTAAATTGGCAGAACCGGTTCCGTTGGCACTGCCGTCGCAACGACCGGCCAACATGGCTTCCATGATTTGCGCGGCTGCTGCAAATTTCAAAGGTTCGACATCTAGGCCTGCTTCTTTGAAATAGCCTTTTTCGACAGCTGCATAAAAAGGCAAGCCAGCTGCAATCGGCCAGTAGCCGATGCGGATTTTGGATGACGACTGGGCGCGCACGATGGCCGGAAAACCCAATACGCCTAAGGCGGCAGAGCTGGCGCCTGCTTGGATCAAACTGCGACGGGTGTTGTCAACGGTGGTGGTGTCAGATTGGGTGACGGTGGTTGTGCTGTCAGTGGTCATCGAAAGCTCCTAGGTTAAAGGTCAAGGTTAAAAATCAAGGAAAAATTAAGTGGATCAAGTTTGAAGGGACGCGATGTAAGCGCGCCATCCGCCAAAGTGCGAGATGTTGGTAGCGCCTTCTAAGGCAAGGGGCTCGCACAAGAAGCCTTGCACGGAGGTGCCGTCTGCGAGTTGCAAAGTGCCAATGCCTAAAGGGGCTGGAATCAAAGCAACAAAGGAGCCGTATGCACTGGCTGGCATTTCCCAAATTTCTACTTCTATCGCTCTACCGCTGCCAGACGGAACACGCAACAGCCCAGGCTTGGGTGGCGTCGAGTTGGGCAGGGCAAACAGTTGGTAGCAGTCGCTGGTTTGGGTCGTCTTGATCAGGCGGCTTTTGCGCTCGGTGAGTTGCTGGTTCAAAGGCATGCCGGAGAGATGCGCACCTACCACTGCAACTTGTACGGTGGCTTTGGGTTTGAGGCCTGCGATGGGTTCAGGGGCGGGAAGCGGGTGATGCGTTGCGCCTTGCATCAAACCTGTGCTGTGGTGGTAGCGCTGACCTAGATCTGCCAATTGCCAATCGCTGCCAGCGGGTCCTACCAAGGTGATACCAAAAGGCAGTTGGTCGGGGCGAATTTCACTGGGGACCGAGAGTGCCGCGTAGTCAAACAGGTTGACGAAGTTGGTGTAGTGCCCCAAGTTTTTGTTGAGTTCAATCGGGTTGGCTTGCATCTCGTTGATGGTGTAGTGGGTTGGGGCGGTGGGAACCAGCAACACATCGATAGACGTCCACATCTTCTGGGCGGTTTGCTTCAGGGCCATCAATTTGGTTTCCGCTTGGCAATAGTCGGCAGCACTAAATGATTGACCACTTCTGAGAATGCTTTTCACGGGTTCGATGACGTCTTCTGGGTGTTGGTCAAAGAAGTCACGAATAGCGGCATAGCGCCAAGCCACCAAAGCACTGCCGTAGAGCATGGATGCGGCTTCAGCGAGTGGGCTGTAATTCACCCAGACAGGTTGACCGCCTAGTCTTTTCATGTGTTCGATGGCGCGGCTGAAACCGGCTTGCGCCCATGTGTCACCAAAGAACTCCAGTTGGTTGGGGATGCCAAAAGTAAATGATTCAGGGAAAGGCGAATCTTTCAAAACCAGAGAGCGAGAGAAAGGGTCTGCTTCATCAAATCCTGCGAGCACCTCTAAAACTTGGACGGCGGTGGAGACGGTGGTGGCAAATATAGAAACGCAATCCACGTTTTGCGCGGCGGGGACCACGCCAGCAGCCGAGACCAGTCCGCGAGAGGGTTTCAAGCCCACGATATTGTTGAGACCGGCCGGTACACGACCCGAACCCGCTGTGTCAGTTCCTAGCGCGAAATCCACTTCTTGCTTGGCCACCACATACGCCGAGCCCGCGCTCGAACCGCCGCTGACATAGCTGCTGTTAAATGCATTGGGCACCGCACCATAAGGAGAGCGGGTGCCGTTTAGTCCGCAAGCGAATTGGTCTAGGTTGGTTTTACCCTTTAGGCTTGCACCAACTTGGAGCAGGCGCGAGACGACGGTAGCGTGCTGGGTTGGCGTGTATGCAAATGGTGCACAAGCTGCTGTCGTTGGCAGGCCTGAAACGTCAATATTGTCTTTGACCGCAAAGCTTAAGCCTGCAAGTGATCCCTTTTGTTGGCTAGTAAGAAAGGGTTTGAGTTGGGTGATCCAAGCCGCGTCGTTGGCATTTAGGAGTGCATCTTCGGGTTGACGCGTGGAGATTTCGGTTTGAGATAACACCATTTTTGTGCATGAAATTTTGTATGCAATGCTTATCGCAAGCAACATGCCAAAAAATGGAAGTCATCAAATTTCCCAGCGCGTCCAGTACACAAATGCAGCGGTGACGATGCCGTAGGCTGCCATCGCGCAGGCAATCAGCGCAAACAAGCTCGAGGGGCTGGTGCCTGCTTGCAACATATAGAAGCCACCGCCCGCCACCATTACCAAACGCAGAGTGCCAGCTAAAACGGGGCCCAACAGTTTGCCCGCGCCTTGCGAGGCGAAATACAAGCAAAGCCCGAGTGCAAAAAATCCGTAGACCGGTGCCACCCACATTAAATAGAGATGGGTAATGGCAATCACCTCGGTATTGTCAGTAAACAGCCTGGCCCATTGGTCTGGCAAAACAGCAGCAAAGAGACCGATAACGCCCACAATTCCAGCTGACAAAGCTGCGCCCGTCCATGCCACTTGCTTCGCCCGTTTCACAAGACCCCCTCCAATGGCCATGCCCACCATGGGTACGCATGCGACGCCAATTGCAAAGGTGATGGGGATGAGCAAAAACTCCAAGCGCGTGCCAATTCCATATCCAGCCAGCGCACCTGGACCAAAACCCGCCACGATTTTTGTCAATATCAAAATCGTGAGCACCGTTTGAACCGATGAGATAGAAGCAATGGCGCCGACTCGCAAAATATCTTTGAAGTAGGCGGGGACAAATTGGAGTGAGAAATTCAACGTCACGCGGCTACCACTGGTGCGCAAGTATTGGCCAAGATAAATAGCGGAGAAACTGTAAGCAATGACTTGTCCGGCAGCTACGCCCGCCATACCGAACTGCGGAAATGGGCCAAGTCCCAAGCCTAAGGCGCCACCTAAGACCACTTGGGCAACAGCCACCAGCATCAAGACCGTCGATGGCGTTTTCATATTGCCCGAACCGCGAATGGCGGAGGCGAAGGCATTGGTCAGCCAAATCGTGATGGCGCCTGAAAAGGCGATGTTGGAGTAGGCCATGGCTTCGTCTAAGGCCATGCCAGAGCCACCGATCAACGCAAAAATCTCGCGCCCCCACACCAGAAATAGCAGACTGTAGAGAATTCCCAGCCCCAAACTGATGGC
>CANBZB010000102.1 GCA_947373745.1 Burkholderiales bacterium
TTACAACTTAAAACCTTTTGAATTTCCTCTTTAACCACCGACATGTCCGATAACCACCAGCTACCCAATTCGCCATCCGCACCTAGCCATAAAGTGGTGTGGGAACGCGATACCTTAGAACGTTTGGCATTTGCCACTTTGGCGGAACAACGTGCAAGCCGTCGCTGGCGTATCTTTTTTCGATTTGCATGGTTGGCGTTAGCGGCGGCCTTGGCTTGGACAGGTTTGCACCGTGCTGGGGTCGGTAGTTCAGGCCCGAGCCAGCCGCATACAGCGGTGGTGGCTATCAAGGGTGAGATTGCTGATGGCGCTGACGCGAGTGCCGAATGGACGGTGAATGCTTTACGTGCGGCGTTTGAAGATGAGGGTTCGCAAGCGGTCGTTTTGCTGATCAATTCGCCTGGGGGAAGTCCTGTGCAGGCGGGCATCATCAATGACGAGGTGCGTCGACTCAAGGCCAAACATGAAAAACCTGTGTATGCGGTGGTAGAGGAATCTTGCGCCTCAGCTGCGTATTACATCGCCGTGGCTGCCGATGAAATTTACGTCGATAAGGCCAGCATTGTGGGCAGCATTGGAGTGCTGATGGATGGTTTTGGTTTTACCGGCTTGATGGACAAACTAGGGGTTGAACGCCGCTTGATGACGGCAGGCGTGAACAAAGGTTTCTTAGACCCTTTCAGTCCGCAAACCAAAGCCCAGCGCACCCATGCGCAAACTTTGCTGGACCAAATCCATGCGCAATTTATCCAAGTGGTGCGAGAAGGGCGCGGCAAGCGTTTGAAAGAAACGCCTGAGTTGTTTACCGGATTGTTTTGGAGTGGCCAGCAAGCCGTTGATCTCGGTTTGGCCGATGGCTTGGGCAACTTAGATTACGTCGCGCGTGAAATTGTCAAAGCCGAAGACATCATCGATTACACCCGCCATGACAACGTGGCCGAGCGCATAGCTAAGCGCTTTGGTGCGGCGATTGGTGAAGGCGCGGTGCATGCATTGCAAAGACAGCCGGCGGTTCGGTAAGCGTTTACTAATTACTTGCCAATAGCAAACACGGTTGGCGCGTCACTGATACCGCTTGGTTGTTGACGCCAATCTTTCACAGAAAAACACTTCACATCCATAGTTGGCAGGGTCAGGCCGCTGGCGCGCGCAAGTCGCGTGTTGGATTGCAAACCTTTAAGCAGCGCCTCCCACAAAGCTTTGTTGCGATAGGGCGTTTCAATGAATAGTTGGGTTTGGCCGGTTTTCATGGCCAGCGTTTCGAGTTCACGCAGGCGTTGCAAGCGCGCTGCGCTGTCTTGCGGCAAATAGCCAACGAAGGCAAAGTTTTGTCCATTCAATCCACTGGAGGCCAAGGCCAGAAGCAACGACACGGGACCTACCAAAGGCACGACACGAATCCCCAGTTGATGCGCGGCTAATACGACAGAAGAACCTGGGTCTGCCACCGCGGGCATGCCTGCCTCGCTGACCAAACCGATGTCATGGCCTTTCAATGCCAATGCCAGCAGGGGCTTGGCATCAAACTCGCCTTGGTGATCGCCTTTTTTGTGTACTTCGCGCGGCAGTTCGGTGATTTGCATCTCTTGCAAGGCAAGAGCAAGAGGTGCGACTTCGTTCACGCGTTTTAAAAATGCCCGCGTGCTTTTAGCGTTTTCTGTAATCCAGTGCGTCAAGCCGGACGCGACCCGCAAGGTGGCTTGCGGCAACACATCGGCGATGGGTGCAGAGGTGTCGCAGCCAAAGTCGAGTGGTGTGGGCACTAAGTAGAGCGTGCCTTTTTGCGGTGTGGTCATAGAAGAGAGATCCCTGCCTCTCGCAATATGCGGCAGGTACGTATCAACGGCAAGCCTATGAGTGCTGTTGGGTCGTCGTTATCGATGGCGTCCAACAAGGCAATGCCAAGCCCCTCGCTTTTGGCGCTTCCTGCGCAGTCATAGGGTTGCTCGGCTTGCAGATAGGCTTCGATCTCGGCGTCGCTCAGGTTGCGAAAGCGCACGCACACAGGTGCTAATTCCATTTGTTCAAAACCGGTTGCGTGACACACAACTGCCACCGCAGTTTGAAAAACCACTGTTTGCCCGCGCATGCGTTGCAACTGCTGCACCGCACGGGCATGGTTGCCGGGTTTGCCCAAAGGCGCACCTTGTAAGTCGGCGACTTGGTCGGAACCAATGACGACAGCTTCGGGGTGAAGCTTGGCGACCGCGTGGGCTTTTGCCAGTGCCAAACGGCTGGCTAAGTCGAGTGGAGACTCCCCAGGGAGTGGTGTTTCGTCCACATCGGGTGCGACTACGTCAAACGGTATGCGCAAACGCGAAAGCAATTCGTGCCGATAGCGCGAGGTGGAACCCAAAATGAGGAGGCGAGGGGTAGGGGGCATAAACGGTGATTCTCTTACACTGCGCTATATGACCTCTTCTTTCAGTCCGCAGCATCTCGATGTCAAAGCCTTCGCGCAAGCCCAAGGTGATTTATCGGACGCGGTCGATTTGCACAACATGCCCCGCTTGCGCGCAGACTGTGCAGAAAACGTTGCGGGCAAAGTCATTTGGTCTGCCCAAGGCGAGTTGCGCCAAGCCAGCGACGGTCATGACGCCGCTTGGATGCATTTGCAAGCCAAAACCGAAGTGCCCCTGACCTGCCAACGTTGTTTGAAAACCGTGGAGCAGGCTTTGGAGGTCGATCGAAGTTTTCGTTTTGTCAAAGACGAGGCGACGGCCGAGGCACAAGACGACGAAAGCGAAGAAGACCTTTTGGTGCTCAGCAAAGACTTTGATTTGCTAGCGCTGGTCGAAGACGAGCTGTTGATGGCTTTGCCTTTGGTTCCTATGCACACTAGCTGTCAAAGTGAGCACGCGCCCACTTCAAAAGACGATTCGGATGCCGATGTGGATGCCAAACCCAACCCTTTCGCGGTTTTGGCCACGATGCGACTAGGCAAAAACTAGCAATCAGCCAAGATCCGCTATAATCGTGGGCTTCGTGCGTTACTGGCCTGTGTTGGTGGCGTCACCGTGAATTAACCCATTTAACCGTCTAGGAGCCTCACATGGCTGTCCAGCAAAATAAAAAATCTCCTTCTAAGCGCGGCATGCACAACTCGCACACTGCTTTGACTGCTCCCGGTACGGCTGTTGAGCCTACAACGGGCGAAACCCACCTGCGTCACCACATCAGCCCCAATGGCTTTTACCGTGGCCGCAAGGTGCTGAAAAGCAAAACCGAAGCGTAATCCACGCCAATACCAAACGGCCCGCGGCACTTATAGCGCCTCGGGCTTTTGTTTTTCTCCTTAAAGATGCCCGCATGATCACAGTTGCCGTTGATTGCATGGGGGGTGACCACGGCCCCCGCGTCACACTGGCTGCATGCCGGCAGTTTTTAGACGGCCATCCTGAAGCATCTTTGTTATTGGTAGGTTTGCCGGATGCTTTATCTGGTTTTGCGCATCCACGGGCCAAAGTGGTTGCTGCGTCTGAGGTGGTCGAGATGGACGACCCCATCGAAGTCGCCTTACGCCGGAAAAAAGACTCTTCCATGCGCGTCACCATCGAGCAAGTCAAAGAAGGTGCGGCCCAAGCGGCTGTTTCCGCCGGCAACACAGGTGCGCTGATGGCAATTGCCCGTTATGTGCTCAAAACCATGGATGGAATTGAACGCCCAGCCATCGCAGGACGCATGCCCAATTTCAAAGGCGGTGGATCCACCATGCTGGATTTGGGTGCTAATGTCGACTGCACGCCAGAGCACTTGTTGCAATTTGCAGTGCTCGGTTCCGCCTTGGTATCGGTGCTCGATGACATCGAAAGCCCCTCCGTAGGCCTTTTGAATATCGGCGAAGAGGCGATCAAAGGTAACGAAGTCATTAAAAAAGCAGCCGAACTGTTGCGAACAGCGTCTAACAGCGGCGATCTCAATTTTTACGGTAATGTCGAAGGGACCGATATCTACCAAGGAACGGTCGATTTGATCGTTTGTGATGGTTTTGTCGGTAATGTGGCCCTAAAAGCTAGCGAAGGACTCGCCCATAAGATCAGCGAAACCCTCAAGCAGTCGTTTATGCGCAATATTTATACGCGAATTGCTGCTATCTTCGCCTATCCTGTTCTATCTGACTTTAAAGACAAGGTGGACCACCGCCGTTACAACGGCGCCGCGCTACTGGGGCTCAACGGCATTGTGTTCAAGAGCCACGGTTCGGCAGACGAACTCGCCTTCGAGACGGCTTTGAACCGCGCGTATGATGCGGCACACCACAACTTGCTCGAACGCGTTCGTGACCGTATCGCCCACGCCGCCCCCTTGTTGGGCGTGCCATCGGCCCCCGTCTCGGACTGAGCCCTCCCTAGATGAGCCTTTTTTCTCGTATTACTGGCACCGGAAGCTACCTTCCGCCCCGCCGGTTAACCAATGCGGATTTGGTCGCAGAACTAGCCACTTTGGGTGTTGAATCTTCCGACGATTGGATTGTCGAGCGCACCGGCATCAAAGCCCGTCACTTTGCTGCCCCTGAGGTAGTGAGCAGCGACTTGGCCTTCGAAGCCTGCAAAAACGCCTTGGCTGCCGCTGGCCGTGAACCCCAAGATATCGATCTCATCATCGTGGCGACTTCTACGCCTGATATGGTCTTCCCGTCGACGGCTTGCATCTTGCAGCACAAATTGGCCCAAATCAACGAAGACGCCGCGGGCATTGCAGGCGCTGCTGCATTTGACGTGCAGGCTGTTTGTACGGGTTTTATTTACGCACTGACCGTGGCCGACGCCATGATTCGCGCGGGCAACGCGACCCGCGCTTTGGTGGTTGGCTCAGAAATTTTCTCGCGTTTGTTGGATTTCAAAGACCGCACCACCTGCGTCTTATTTGGCGACGGTGCGGGCGCGGTGGTGTTGGAGGCGTCTGAGACCCCTGGCATTTTGTCGACCGATATCCACGCCAATGGCAAACACGTGGGCATTTTGTGTGTCCCCGGACATGTCAGCAATGGCAACGTGCTGGGCGACCCCTTGCTCAAAATGGACGGTCAGGCTGTATTTAAATTGGCGGTCGGTTTGCTGGAAGACGCGGCCCATGCCGTGTTGAACAAAGCGGGCGTGCAAGAGTCCGAGATCGACTGGTTGATTCCCCACCAAGCCAATATCCGCATCATCCAAAGCACTGCGAAAAAGCTCAAGCTGTCGATGGACAAAGTCGTGTTGACTGTGCAAGACCACGGCAATACCTCGGCGGCATCGATTCCCTTGGCGCTAGACACAGCGGTGCGCGCCGGCCAAGTCAAGCCCAACCAAACACTCATGCTCGAAGGCGTGGGCGGTGGCTTCACGTGGGGCGCTGTTTTACTCAAGTTGTAAATCTGTATGAAACCATTTGCATTTGTATTTCCAGGCCAAGGCTCGCAATCCGTCGGTATGTTGGACGCATGGGGTGATCACCCTGTGGTGAAACAAACCCTACAAGAAGCCTCTGACGCTTTGGGCGAAAACATGGGCCAACTTATCCACGAAGGCCCCAAAGAAGCACTCGGCTTAACGACCAACACGCAACCCGTGATGTTGGTGTCAGCCATCGCGGCCTATCGCGTGTGGTTATCTGAAGGTGGCGCACAACCATCTGTTGTGGCGGGCCATTCGCTGGGTGAGTACTCTGCCTTGGTAGCGGCTGGCGCGTTGACGCTTGCGCAGGCCGTCCCATTGGTGCGCTTTCGTGCCCAAGCCATGCAAGACGCTGTGCCAGTCGGTACAGGTGCGATGGCCGCCATTTTGGGAATCGATTCCCAACAAGTCATCGCGGGTTGCGCCCAAGCGCAAGCCACATTTGCTGCGGGTTCTGGTGAAGTTGTAGAGGCCGTCAACTTCAACGACCCCGCACAAACCGTGATTGCGGGTAGCAAAGCCGCTGTTGACAAAGCTTGCGAAATGCTCAAAGCCGCAGGCGCTAAACGCGCTTTGCTTTTGCCCGTGTCTGCTCCTTTTCACTCCAGTTTGATGTTGCCTGCTGCGCAACGTTTAAAAGAAAAACTTGCCGCTACACCCATCGCCACTCCCGCTATTGCAGTGGTTAACAACATCGATGTTGCGGTGCAAACAGACCCCGACGTGATCCGCGAGGCTTTGTACCGCCAAGCCTTTGGCCCCGTGCGGTGGGTCGAATGTGTGGCCGCCATCAAAGCCCGCGGTGTGCACACCTTGGTCGAGTGCGGCCCGGGCAAAGTGCTTGCTGGTTTGACTAAGCGCATCGATGCTGAATTGACCGGATGGCCCTTGTTTGACCCTGCCTCTTTGGCAGAAGTGAAAACGGCTTTGGCTTAAATTTTGACTATCTAAGACAAGTAATGAAAGAAACCACTCCCCATATTGCTCTCGTCACTGGCGCCTCGCGTGGCATTGGTGCGGCTATCGCCCTTGAGCTGGCGCAGCAAGGTTTTGTCGTTATTGGCACTGCGACCACCGACGAGGGTGCGGCCAAAATTTCTCACGCCTTATCTGCCCATGCAAACTGCCGCGGAGCGAATTTGAATGTGAACGACGCGTCAGCGGTAGACGCCTTGGTTGAGCAAATCACCACCGAGCACAAAGCCTTGCATGTCTTGGTCAATAACGCTGGCATTACCCGTGACACCTTGGCTATGCGCATGAAAGACGATGATTGGGACGCGGTGCTCGACACCAATCTCAAAGCTGTTTTTCGCTTGTCGCGTGCCGTCATGCGTCCTATGATGAAACAGCGCTACGGTCGCATCATCAGCATCACCAGCGTGGTCGGAGCTTCTGGCAACGCAGGCCAAGCCAACTATGCTGCCGCTAAAGCGGGGGTTGCCGGTATGACCCGTGCGCTGGCGCGCGAGTTGGGCAGCCGAAACATCACCGTCAACTGTGTGGCGCCTGGGTTTATCGAAACCGACATGACCGCCGCCTTAGCCGAAGAACAGCAAAAAACTCTTTTGGGTCAAATTCCCTTGGGCCATCTGGGCAAGCCTGCTGATGTGGCCCATGCGGTCGCTTTTTTGGCAAGTGACAAGGCTGCATATGTGACGGGGCAGGAATTGCACGTCAATGGCGGCATGTTTATGGCCTAATTTTTAATCAAAAAGTTTTAAAAAACTGAGTGTCCGCGCAGTTAAAATAGCGGACTTATTCACAACCCTTTGAGGGAACTCATGAGCGATATCGAATCACGTGTCAAAAAAATCATTGCCGAACAACTCGGCGTGGAAGAGTCACAAGTCACCAGCGAAAAAGCCTTCGTGGCCGATTTGGGTGCCGACTCCTTGGACACTGTGGAATTGGTGATGGCCTTAGAAGACGAATTTGGAATCGAAATTCCAGACGAAGACGCCGAAAAAATCACCACTGTGCAAAACGCGATTGATTACGCGTTGACGCACAAAAAAGCCTAATTCATAGGAACCTCCGCATGAGCCGTCGTCGCGTCGTCGTGACCGGTCTGGGATGTATCAGCCCCGTGGGAAACACGGTGGCTGAC
>CANBZB010000103.1 GCA_947373745.1 Burkholderiales bacterium
CTCACGGATGCTTTAAATAATTTGGTGTCGACCGTCAAGATTGCGTTGGAGAAAACACCCCCAGAGCTGAGTTCCGACATAGCGGAGCGCGGCATTATGTTGACCGGTGGCGGTGCCTTGTTACGCGACTTAGACCGCTTGTTGTCCGAAGAAACAGGGTTGCCTGTGCTGATTGCTGAAGAGCCGTTGACCTGTGTAGCAAGGGGCTGCGGTATTGCTTTGGATCAAATGCAAGGCATGAGTAATATTTTTTCCGGCGATTAGAGCAGGTGCTGCTATAAAAGCCCTGCAAATTTTCAATCCGTCGCTTTTAGTTTTTAGGCGCTGACGCTGAATTGGCGGGGCGTGCAGGCGCTATCCACTTACCCACTCCGCCTTGTCTGAAGTCCTGTAAGGTTTGCTCTGTTTTTTGCACCAGGCTATTGGTGCTTTCCATGGTCTTTTGCGTACTCTCCATCACCTTCTGGGTGCTGCCTAGCACTTGACGTGCAGACTGCATGGTTTTTTCAGTCAGTTCCGCATTGCGCACCATGCTGGCACTGCCAAGGTCGAGATTGGTGAGCATATGGTCGACCCGTGGATCTTGGGCTCTGGCATTGAGACTGCTGAGAAGTTTTTCTGTGGAGACCAAGGTTTTATTGATATTGCCCAGGGTCGCTGGCAAACCTTTGTTGGGGTCGGAAATTTCAGCGGTGACGGCCATCACACGGGCAATCGCAGGGTCTATCTTTTCCAACACCTTTTTCTCGAGATCATGTGCGAGATCGAAATGTTTTAAGTCAATGGCATCGTTGTTTTTAAAACCATCGGTGCTAGTTGGGTGTTTGCGTAAGATTAATTCGGCGCCAACCAATTTGGCAGAGGCTAACTCCAAGGTAGAACCCGTTGTCGCGAGATTTCGGTATTTTTCTTTCACCTCGAGCGCGCCTTGAATTTGCCCACTGGATGTGAGTTCTAAATTCTTGACTTGGCCTACAGGAAAACCTTGGTACACCACCTTCATGCCATTGCTCAAATGCTCGCCTGATGCGGTAGTAAAACGCAGTACCAAGTTGTCATCAAAAGCGCCTTGCTTTTTAGCCAACCAAAAGCCAAGTCCTAACAACACGCCCGCGGCAATAGCCGTGACGATGAGTAGTTTGCGTAAGGCATGTCCTTGCTGCGCTGCTAAGTGGGTATTCAATGAAGATGTCATGCCTGTCTCCTTGTTAGGACGTGTTCTATTTCAGCGTACATATTTCAGATGGCTCCGCGCAGAACCCAGTGGATATACGAGTCGACTGCCTCAACTGACAGTATCCAAATGACCATGAGCCATAACAAGCGGGTGGCGCTACGTGATGGCGATTCTTTTTCGCGGCTCAAAATGAGTTTGTCTAAATGCCCTAACCAACCTAGTCCTAATGCCTCTATGCCAGTTCTCAGGCACAAACGGATTAATTCGCTGACGGGGTAGTGTTGCGCGAGTTCTTGCACAGCCGAATCCCCAAATGCTGCGTTGGACGCTTGGACACCTAAAAAATAACCGATCCATGCACACAATAAAAAAACAATGACGTTGACCGATGCAGCCCATACGGTTGCCAACATGTCGGTCAACAAATCACTGGTCTGCATGTTCCCTTCTAAAGATTGGAACAACACCACGCGCACACCGAGCAACATACACGTGATCAAGCTCGGGAGTTTTTGAAGTAACAAAGTGCTAACAACTTCACTAGCCATCCCTAAATTGCTAAGGGCGTTGAGCGCAACGAGCGCACCTAATCCGGCACCCCATAAAACACCCATGAGTCCGACAAAATCTGCCGTTGACTGAATATGTCCAAGCGCTTGCGCGCCTAAACGATTTGCAGGGACCGTGGAGCTTGAAGTTGCCATCAAGCCAATTCTGCAATCAATTCAATCTCCACGCAGGCGCCCATAGGCAGCTGCGCTACACCAAATGCACTGCGTGCGTGTGCTCCTTTTTCGCCAAAGATCTGTCCAATTAACTCGCTACAGCCGTTGGTGACCAGGTGGTGCTCCACAAAATCTGAAGTGGAATTGACCAGGCTCATGACTTTCACAATGCGGTGAATTTTGTTGAGATCTCCTACAGCTGCATGCAAGGTGCCTAGCAAATCAATGGCAACTGCGCGTGCAGCGTCTTTGCCCTCAGCTGTTTGCATATTGCGCCCGAGTTGGCCAACCCAAGGCTTACCGTCCTTTTTGGCAATGTGACCGCTCAAAAAAACCAATTTGCCGGTTTGCACGAAGGGCACGTAGGCTGCCGCTGGCAAGGCAACAGGTGGTAATTCGATATGCAGTTCGGAAAGCTTGTTGTAAACGTTCATAAGTCTTTAGGAATAGGATGGAAAAGTCGACAAACGATTGTCGCATTGCGGTGGCACAAGCATGTAAATGAATCCAAATGGATTACGTTTGTGCCCTCAAGAAATAGGCGTACCAGACGATACAAACTGTGAGTCTCTTAAAGATTGAGGTTGACATGTTATTTCGTGCTTTTGCGGTGTGTGTATTTATCTTCGGTCTTTTACTGGGTTGGAGCAGCTCTGCCCGTGCGGAATGGAGTGAATTGGCCAAAGAGCCTGAAGCCCAATATTTCTTTGACAAAGAGGCTGTGATGCCGGTCCATGTGTCCCGCTACGCATGGGTATTGACCAATTTGGCAAAGGCCGAGACAACGCCTACCGGTGAGCCCTATGCCTCCTACATGATCCGTTTGCGGGTGTATTGCAAAACAGACATGGTGGCACGTCTATCCATCAGCTATTTCGATAAAGCGATGGGCAAAGGCAAGGAAGTGTCGTCGGAAGATCTACAAGAGTGGCGTAACCGTGAAACACCGATCCGCCCGAACACCTATATGTCTGCCCTGAAAAAAGAAGTCTGTGCAGCCAAGCAAGTCGCTGGTTTACAGTAGCAAGGCTTGCGTGATTTGATACCGGCGCTTACCTAAATTGACGCGAAACACCCGACTATGTTCGGGTGTTTTCATTTTTATTGCACTTCTTTTTGGGTTGGGTTGCAGGCACAGCCTTGCAACTGCAGCAAGCCTCCCTCTGGCTTGCTGAGACAAACCTCGCTGGTCTCTCGGTATCTCTTGGCTTATTGGTCACGTTGCTTCTGTGTCGACATCGTTTGCATCTGCATGTGTTGTCGCAATGTTTGGTGGTGTTGTTCGTTTCTACCGCGTGTGCATTCTTTTTGTGTGCAACCCGAGCGCAGTTTTTTCTTCAAAAACAAATAGCCCCCCCATTAGAGGGCCAGGTTTTGCGGGTTGTGGGGAGGGTGGTCGCCATGCCTCAGCAAATGCAAGCGAACATCCGTTTCCGGTTTGCGGTGCAGTCTGCACGCCTCGCAAGTGGCGAGTCGGTGGAACTTCCGCCCTTGGTCATGCTAGGTTGGTATGTGAATACCTCTGATACCGCGCCATACCCTGCGGACGTAGAAGCCGGTGATATTTGGACGTTTTCTATCAAACTCAAAGCACCGCACGGCCATATCAACCCCCATGGGTTTGACTACGAGTTGTGGTTATGGGAGCAGGACATGCACGCTACAGGGTACGTGCGCCGAGGTGTGCATGACGCCCCTCCTATATTGATAACACGCAGTTGGACGCATCCGATCGAGCGGCTTCGCCAACGGGTACGCCAACGGATCTATGCGCAATTGGGAGACCAACAAGGTGCCGGTGTGGTGCTGGCTTTACTTTTAGGCGACCAAGCGTCGATCGATCGTGCAGATTGGGATGTCTTTCGCGCGACGGGTGTTGCGCATTTGATGGCCATCTCTGGCTTGCACATTACCGCACTTGCCTGGTTGGTCGCACGATGTATGGGATGGATATGGCGACGCTCTGACTTGTGGAGCAAGGTGTCTTGGTGCATGGGGTTGCCAGCCCAAAAAGCCGCGATGCTGTCAGCACTTGTGACTGCCGTGGGTTACAGCGCATTTACGGGTTGGGCTATTCCAGCCCAACGTACGGTTTGGATGCTGTGCGCAGTGTTGACTTTGCGAATGTACGGTTTGAGGTGGCCCGCATATCAGGTTTTATTGTTCGCAGCGACCGTGGTGTTAGTCGCCGATCCTTGGGCTTTCATGCAAGCTGGTTTTTGGTTGAGCTTTATGGCTGTCTCTATTTTGTTTGTCGGTTCGCAATCTTTTCAGTTTTTACCGGCACTTATCAGGGAGCAATTTTTGATGAGTGTGTGCATGGCACCGATAGGTTTGTTGTTCTTTCATCAGGTCTCTTTGGTTGGATTTTTCGCCAACTTAGTTGCCGTGCCATGGGTGACTTGCGTGGTGACACCTTTGTGCATGCTGGGTTTACTCGTTCCGATGGCATGGAACCTCGCCGCATGGGCTGTATGGGGGCAGGGCTTTTGTCTTAGCTGGATGGCCAGTTTTTCATGGGCGCAATGGTCTGCGCCTGCTGCACCATGGTGGCTAGGCGTGCTCAGCATGGCAGGCATGTTTATATTTGCGATGCCTGTGGCTTGGTGGTGGAGACTTTCGGGGGCCTTGTGTATCTGGCCTGTATTGCACTGGCATGTGCCTAGACCACTGTATGGCGAGTTTGAACTCATGGGCGCTGATATGGGGCAGGGCCATGCCGTGTTGGTTAGAACAGCCCATCACAGTTTGCTCTATGACACGGGTCCGCGCTATTCGCCTGAGACCGATGCGGGGCAAAGGGTGCTAGTTCCTTTGTTGATGGCTTTTGGGGAGCGTTTAGACCGTGTCATCATCAGCCACCAAGACAGTGACCACAGCGGTGGGGCGAACAGCGTGCTCAAAATGCAAGCACAAGCGGAGGTTCTCACCTCGATTCCCTCTGACCATCTTTTGCGAGCGATGCACCCTATGCAACTATGCGTTGCTGGCCAGCAGTGGCAATGGGATGGTGTGCATTTTTTGGTGTTGCATCCGCAAAAAACCGACTATGCCAAGAAACGCAAACCAAACGCTATGAGTTGCGTGCTTCGCATAGAAAGTGCCTCGGGAACCAGCGCATTGTTGGTGGCAGACATTGAAGCAGCCCAAGAAAAACAATTGCTACAAAGCGGTATCGATTTGAAATCAGATTGGCTGTTGGTGCCACACCATGGCAGCGCAACGTCGTCTACGACAAGTTTTTTAAAAGCGGTCTCGCCCAGCATGGCTTGGGTACAGGCGGGTTATCGCAACCGCTTTGGCCATCCGCGTCCCGATGTGATGGCGCGTTATGAAACGCAAGGCATACGGGTATTTCAAAGTGTGTGGTGTGGCGCATCAATTTGGCGAAGCGATCAACCACAGCAGATGCGTTGTGCACGCGATGAATACAGACGCTATTGGCACCACTTACCGCCAATTGATAGCGCGCCAAAAGTCAAATAAAAATTAAATTTGCCCTTCGGTGAGGGTATCTAACTGGAACTTGCCGCTTTTGTGCCATAACCATGTTTCTGTATAACGCACACGACCGAGATGGATCGGGGCAGGGAACGGTTCTGCGGCTTTGATCGTACGCTCAATCTCTTGAATAACTTCCGGTGCTTGTTTGGGTTTGCGCATCCAGTCAAATGATTGTATTTTTCCGTCTTCGCGCACTTCAAATGTCACTACACCAATGGCATATAAAAGCGGTGGGAGTTTCCCTTGGTGGATACGGTGTTGGTTGAAACCATAAATATGGTGCGCCGCATCGTGTCGGTATTCTTTGGGCGTGCGCGCTAGCGATACGCGCGTTGGGATGGGCTTGTCTTCTAGGACAGCCGATGCCACTGGCGTCTCTAACTTCGGAGTATTTGCTTGCTTGGTAGCTGAGCAGCCAGCCAATATGCACAACCCCACTGCCATAGTGAAATACAAGCACGCGGGGGCAGACGCGAGAGAAAGGCCTGCAACGACTTCATTGGGGTTGGTGCAGACTTGCTGATCGGAGCGATGGCTAAATTGGCGGGCAAAGAACATAAGGGCATGTTGGAATGATCCTCATGCCATTTTCTGCCTCGAAATTTGATTGGGATTGGGCGTTTTCCCTAGGGTTTGCGGGCTTAGCCGCCGCGGCGCATCAAGTCAAAGAAGTCCACATTGGTCTTGGTGGCCTTCATGTTTTTGAGCATCAATTCCATGGACTCGATCTCATCCATGTTGTACATGAACTGGCGCAAGATGCGGGTTTTTTGCAATATTTCGGGCGGAAGTAACAACTCTTCGCGGCGGGTTCCGCTGCGGTTGAGTTGGATCGCTGGGAACACCCGCTTTTCATACAAACGGCGATCTAAATGGATCTCGCAGTTACCCGTGCCTTTGAATTCTTCAAAGATCACCTCGTCCATTCGGCTACCGGTATCCACCAAGGCGGTGGCGATGATGGTGAGTGAACCGCCTTCTTCGACCTTACGGGCTGCACCGAAGAAACGCTTGGGGCGTTGCAAGGCGTTGGAGTCCACGCCGCCAGTTAACACTTTGCCGGAGGAGGGCACGACGTTGTTGTAAGCGCGGGCCAAACGCGTAATCGAGTCGAGCAAGATCACCACGTCTTTTTTGAGTTCCACCAAACGCTTGGCGCGCTCGATCACCATTTCGGCCACGTGTACGTGGCGAGCGGCGGGCTCGTCAAAGGTGGAGGCGATGACTTCGGCTTTCACCGAGCGTTGCATTTCGGTCACCTCTTCAGGGCGCTCATCGACCAACAAAACCATCATATGGCTATCAGGGTAGTTGGCGGCGATGGCGTGGGCGATGTGTTGCATCATCACGGTCTTACCGCTTTTGGGCGGAGCGACCAGCAAAGCGCGTTGGCCTTTGCCGATGGGCGCGATGATGTCGATGATGCGGCCAGTGATGTTCTCGTCGCCTTTGATGTCTTGCTCGAGCTTCATGTGCTCGCGCGGGAACAAGGGGGTCAAGTTTTCAAACATGACCTTGTGTTTGTTGTTCTCAGGCAGGTCGTCGTTGACTTTGTCGAGCTTGGTCAAAGCAAAGTAGCGTTCGCCGTCTTTGGGGATGCGCACTTCGCCTTCGATCATGTCACCCGTGTGCAGGTTGAAGCGGCGCACTTGGCTCGGGCTAATGTAGATGTCGTCGGTGCTGGCGGTGTAGCTGGTGTCGGGACTACGCAAGAAACCAAAACCGTCGGGCAAGATCTCGAGGACGCCATCGGCAAACACCTGTTCACCCGCGCGGGCACGCTTTTTGATGATGGCGAACATGAGCTCTTGCTTGCGCATGCGGCCCGTGTTTTCGATTTCGAGTTCTTCGGCTTGTTTCAGCACTTCAGACACGTGTAGTGCCTTGAGTTCGTTCAGGTGCATAGATGACTCCAGAGGGAGTTCGTTAAAAATAAAAGGGGGGAGGTCAAAAAACGAGGTCTGCGTTACCTCAAGACCAGAATTCGTGCCCAGATGGGGAGCCAATCGCCTAGTGGGTAATTGGTCAATTCAGAAAAGATTATGACAGATAAAAAGCCCGAACTCGTTGCCAAGTGC
>CANBZB010000104.1 GCA_947373745.1 Burkholderiales bacterium
GACGCGTCGCCTAACCACTTACCGTCATAGCTGGTCAGCATGGCAATGCCTTGGGCTTTGAGCACATCGCAGCTGTAGGCGATTTCTTTCAGGGCGCCGTCTACATCGAGCATAGGCAAGGTGGCAAAGAAACCAAACTGTTTGGGATAGTCACGCGCGAGTTGTGCGCCATATTCATTGCTGATACGCGCCATGCGCCGCATGGTTTCCACATCGCCAAAACTTGCGGCGGGTGTGGTGGGTGACGTGATCGAGTAAGTCACGCCGGCTTGCGCCATATCGTCCAAGGTTTTGTTGAGCGACCAATTGCGGGCGGGGGGTTCAGCCAGTTTGCGGGCTTCGAGTTCCTTTAAAAAAGCTGGCGCCCACACATGGTGATGCACATCGACCAAGTCACGTTTGGCTTCTAGCGGTGATGCATTTGTTGGTTTAGTCACAGCGCAAGAAGGCAACACGGTTGCTGCGCCTGTTGCCAGCAGGCCCGTCAAAAATCCGCGACGGGGAAGGCAGTCAAAACATGTGGTGGATGTGTTCGCATGTGTCATGGAGGTCTCCTTTAAGTTTTTGCGCTCAGTGCGGCTTTGACCCGCTCGGGTGTGAAAGGCAGTCGGCGTAAACGTGCGCCGGTTGCGTCGTACACGGCATTGGCTAATGCGGCACAAGTCGGGCCTTGTGACGCTTCGCCCGTTCCTAAAAATGGCATATCTGGGCGGTCAATCAACACGACCTCTACAGGCGGTATTTCCGAGAAGGTCAGGATGGGGTAGCTGGTCCAATCGGTCGACAAGATCTGGGTGTCATCGAACTTCACCTCTTCCTTCAGCGACCAACTTAGCGACTGGATCAAGCCGCCTTCGATCTGGTTGCTCACGCCATCGGGGTTCACAATGCGTCCTACTTCGGCAGAAGCGACTGCGCGCAAGACGCGAATGCGTCCGTTCTTGGGATTGACCTCCACTTCCATCGCGACCGCACAGTAGCCGGCAATGTTTTTGTAGCGGGCAAAGCCGATGCCCTTGCCGCGGTTGGTGCTTTTCTTCCATGTGTTCCAGCCAAACGCATCGGCGGCTTTTTGCAAGGTGTCGCGCGCGCGCGGGTCCTTCAGAAAGCGCATCCGATACGCCAAAGGGTCGACGTTGGCCGCCAAAGCCAACTCGTCCATGAATGATTCAATCGCAAACACATTGGCGTAAGCACCCAAGCCGCGCGTAGATGACACGCGCACGGGCATCTCGGTGATGAAGTGGGTCAGAACGTTATGCCCCGGGAACTCGTAGAGTGCTATCGCATTGCGGTCTGCCGCATAGTTGGGTCCGCCTGCGTTGGTGGGTATGGGCTGGGTAAACGGTTTTTCCAAGTAATGCGAGGAAACCAAATTCCCTGGCTCCCCATTAGGCCGTGTTCCGTGCGGGGTGGACCATAGTTGCAAGTCCCAGTCGAGCACATTGCCGTTAGCGTCTACGCCTGCTTTGGTGTTGATCACCATCGCTGAGCCATAGGGCTCCCATTTGTGTTCTTGCTCGCGGGTGTATTGCAGACGCACGCTGCGTCCTGGCACTGCGATGGCCAGCAGAGCGGCGTCAGCTGCGGCATCGTCTGCCATGTTGTGCCCATAACAACCCGCGCCTTGCATATGTTGGCAACGCACTTTGCTGGGGTCCATGCCCAGCATTTTGGAGATGGCGAGACTGGTTTCAAATACCGACTGGCTGTGGGTTTGTATCAGCATCACACCATCGGTACCCATCGTGGCAATAGCCGCTGATGTGCCGATAGAGGCGTGCATATGAAAAGGTCGGTAGTAGGTGGCCTCTATGGTTTTGACAGCAGCTTCGCCGCCGACGCGTGGCTGTTTCTTAGTGGGGATGACATGGGCAGGCTTGGTGTTGCGCAACCAATCAAAAATGCCGTCGTGGGTCGGCAGTTTTTTCTCTATCTTCCATTTGGCATTGGCCGCCAAGGCATTGGCTGCGGCAAGGGCTTGCTCTTCGCGTTGTGCGATGACGCCCAAGAAACTGCCGTTGCGAACGACTTTGACAACGCCTGGCATTTTTTGCACGGAGGCTGTGTTGACCGACACCAAACTGGCCGCGTAAGTGGGCGGCCTTACCAAGTGGCCAAACAACATACCCGCGGGGCGGTGCTCTTGTAGGAACTTGGACTCCCCCAAAATTTTGGGAGTGAGGTCGATCCGTTGGATCGATTGACCTGTGTAGCGGGCTTGGCTGGCCGCTTTGAGTTTGGCCTGACCATGCGCCTCGCGATCGAGTGCTTCGCCCAAGACCAAGTCCCAATAGGAAACGCTGCTGCCATTGGGTGCGGTAATTTTTCCGTCTTGCACGGTCAGGCTGGCAGCGGCTTGGTTGAGTTTGGCCGCCGCCAATTCCAACAAAATAGACCGCACTTCTGCGCTGGCGTATTGCACTGCGGTGGCGCAGTAGGGCATGGAGAAAGAACCAGCTGTCACGCCTTCGTTGGGCACCAAAGCGGTGTCGCCCGAGATGACCTGGATGCGGGCGAGATCAATGTCCAATTCATCGGCGCAGACTTGCGATACAGCCGTCAAGATACCTTGGCCCAACTCCACTTTGCCGACCAGCAAAGTCACGGTTTGGTTGGCGTTGATACGTAGCCACGCGCTCAGTTTGCGGTGGGTGTTCAAGTCGCCAGGCAAACGAGGTTTGGAGGTGATAGCTTGGGATAGAGCGGTATCGAGTGGAATGGCAAACGCCAAGGAAAGATAGCCACTGGTTTTTAGAAATCCGCGGCGACTCGTGCTGAGTTGTGTCGTCATATTCAAGCCTCCTTCGCAGCGCGCAACACGGCACGCACGATGCGGTTGTGGGCGCCACATCGGCAGAGATTGCCGTCGAGTGCAGCGCGTACATCTGACTCGGTGGGTTTGGAGTTGCGGTCTAGCAAGGCTTGGGCTTGGATGATCATCCCTGACGTGCAGTAACCGCATTGCGCAGCTTGCTCGTCAATAAAAGCCTGTTGTAAGCGGCTAGGTTTATCGCCTTCTTTTAAGCCCGCCAAAGTGGTGACGGATCGCCCCGCCACGGCAGACACAGGAGCCACGCAAGACTTGACGGGATTGCCGTCGACCAAGACCAAACACGCGCCGCACTGTGCCTTGCCGCAGCCAAACTTGGTGCCGTTCACCTGTAGGTCGTTTGCCAACACAGTGAGCAAACTGGTGTTGTTGGCAACATTGCTTTTTACTGCTTGCCCGTTGAGTTTGAATTGAATCAAGCTTGTCTCCTGTTTGAATGTCTTTTGCAGTGACTATTTATAAGTTGGGCTTAGCCAAACTGCTCATCGCTCATCCACGATAGGGTTGGACAAAATGCCCACGCCTTCGACTTCGATTTCGCAGATATCGCCAGGCGCCATCCACACGGGTGGCGTGCGCGCATAGCCGACACCTGCGGGTGTGCCGGTGATGATGACATCGCCTGGTTCCAAAGTCATGCACTCGGTGATGATGCGCAAGGCTTCGACCACATTCCACAAGAACACATCGGTATTGGCGTCTTGCATGACCTTGCCATTCAAGCGCGATTGGATGCGAAGGCCTGCCGCGCCTGGTGGTAACTCGTCTGGCGTCACCAAACATGGGCCAAATGGGCCTGTGGCATCAAAGTTCTTGCCGATCGTCCATTGCGACGATTTGCGCTGGTAGTTGCGGATGCTTCCATCGTTGAAACAGGAATACCCAGCGATGCAATCAAGTGCATTGTCCGCAGTCAAGTGCCTGGCCTTTTTTCCAATGATCACCGCGAGCTCTGCTTCGTAGTCCAACTGGGTAGAAGCTTTGGGGCGGATGATCGCTTGGTTGTGCCCCACCATCGACGAGTTACCACGCAAGAAAAAGCTGGGGTACTCGGGGCGTGCGTTACCGCCTTCTTTGGCGTGGTCGGCGTAATTCAATCCCATGCAAACGATTTTTCCGGGGTTGGGGATGAGCGGCAGCATGGTCACGCTTGATATGGCCTGCACCGCGCTTGCTGGCGCTTTACGCGCGGCGGCATCTGCTGCTGCTAAACCGCCGGGGATGCAAATCAAGTCTTTGAGATCGCGCGGCAATTCAGGTGCTGCGAGTGTCAGGTTGACGAAATCAGTGGCCTGGATATCTTTGACCCAACCAATACCGGCTTGGCCGTTGGCCTCAAAGCTCAAAAAACGCATGGTGCTTCCTTCATAAATGGTGTGAACAGTGGGCTGAATAATATCGATATTTTTGGCTGATTAAAATTTTTATCGATTAATATCTCCCGCTATGACAACTGAACTCGCTCCTGAAAGCGTTGCATCCCTCACGCTCAGCACCTACGAACGCCTGCGGACGGATGTTTTGAGCGGCACATGGGCGCCTGGGCTCAAATTGGGCATCGAATCTCTTCGGGAGCATTACGGCACGGGGGCCACGCCCATCCGTGAAGCTTTGAACCGATTGGCCGCAGAAGGCTGGGTGCAGCATATGGACCAACGTGGTTTTGTGGTGACACCCGTCAGCGAAGAAGCATTGCGCGAATTAGCTAAAACACGCATCTGGGTAGAAACCCTGGCCTTGACCCAAGCCATGCAAGCCAGCACGCCAGAGTGGGAAGAGAAAGTGGTGTTAGCTTTGCACCGCTTGTCTAAAACACCACGCTCTTTGCGCCAAGAGAACTATTTAGAAAACCCCGCATGGGAAAAATTGCACCGTGAGTTTCACATGGCGTTGTTAGCCAATTGCGGTTCGCGTTGGTTGCTAGGTTTTTGCGAACAGTTGTACGACCAAGCCTATCGCTATCGTCAACTCGCTATGAAATCTGCCTACAAGCGCCGTGATGAATCCGACGAGCATAAGCAGGTGGTCGATGCGGTGGTGGCAGGCAATGTGGCGGCTGCGTGTGCTGCGCTGACGCACCATTACGAAAAAACAGCGCAAATTATTTTGAGCATCGAATAAATTCGGTACGCTGCAAAAAGCTGGCACAACTTATTGAAAGTAGCGCAGCACTAACTAGAAGCCAGCAAATTGCTCACTTCCCACAATCCCGAGTTTGGTTAAGCCATTGCGTTGTGCGCTAGCTAATACGCCTGCAACCGCCTCATATTTGGCCTTGCCTTGCGGCTTGATATGTACCTCAGGCTGAGGCTGCTGCTGACTGGCAAGTTGTAACAACGTATCTAACTCTGCGCGGTCAGTCAGCGTCTTCTCGTTCCAGTGCACCACATTGCGAGCATCTATTTCTATTCGTACGATGGTGGGTTTTTTAATGGCAGGTGGTGGCGTGCCAGTCGGCATGTCGAGGTTGATCGAATGCAATTGCACAGGAATGGTGATGATCAGCATGATCAACAACACCAGCATCACGTCAATCAATGGCGTGGTGTTGATGTCCATCATCACTTCGGGCTCATCAAGGGTTTGAAGCATGGGTGTTTGCGGCAACATGGCTTATTTCGCTTGCGGGTCTGTGACGAAACGCACCTTGGTGAGCCCCGCGCTTTGTGCAGCAAATAGAACACGTCCAACTGCTTCGTAGTCTGTTTGCGCATCGCCGCGAATTTGCACTTCGGGTTGCGGTTTTTTATCTGCCAATGCTTGAAGTTGCTTCACCATATCAGCTTGGTTGCGTAGTGGCGTGTCAAATAAAAATGCTTGTCCTTGGGCGTTGACGGAAAGAACAATGTTGTCGGGCTTGGTCTCGCGCGGTTGTTGCACTTCATGCGGCAATTCGACCTTCACGGAGGTGGTGACGACAGGAATCGTGATCAAGAAAATGATCAGCAATACCAACATCACATCCACCAACGGAGTGGTGTTGATGGTGGTTAAGAGTTCGTCATCCCCATCGCTGGGGCCTAAGTGCATGGCCATGGTTATTGGCTGTTTGAGGCAGTGACAGGCTGAGTACCAGGCCCTGTGCCTAAAAGCACTGCGTGCAAATCAGCGCCAAAGGCTTGCACCTCTTCCATCGCTAGTTTGTTACGGCGTACCAACCAGTTGTAGCCAAGTACGGCAGGGACAGCCACGGCTAAACCAATCGCCGTCATGATGAGCGACTCACCCACAGGCCCTGCCACTTTGTCGATACTGGCTTGACCCGACATTCCAATTTTGACGAGCGCGTTATAGATGCCCCAAACCGTGCCAAAGAGCCCTACAAACGGTGCTGTGGAACCGACGGTGGCTAACACTGCCAATCCATCTTGCATGCGACTTTGCACATGGTTCATCGCGCGTTGGATGCTCATGGTGACCCAGGTATTGAAATCAACTGCGCCTAACAGCCCTGTGTGTTTGCTGGCACCTTCCAATCCTTTTTCTGCTATGTAGCGAAAAGGGCTGTCGGCTTCTAAACCTTCTGCGCCTTGCTGCACAGTGCCCGCATTCCAAAAAGAAGCATTGGCTGATTGGGCAAAACCCATCACACGGTTTTGGTCCATCAACTTGGTGAAGATCACATACCAACTGGCCATGCTCATCAGCACCAAAATTAGCAATGTGGCTTTGGCCACCCAATCACCTTGCGCCCAAAGTGCAGACAAGCCATAAGGGTTGTCCAAGGTTTCTTCAGCTGCATAGGCGCTTATGGATAAAAAACTTGCGCTAAGCGACAGAAGCCATCGTTGTTGACGAATTAAATACATGGATATTTCCTAATCAAGACTGCAATTTCAAAAACAATTATTCCAAACGCCAGGTGTATTTGATGCTGGCCCAACTTTGTTCCGCTTTGCCATCGATAGTGCCTGGCCTGAACTGACACTTAGAGAGCGCGTTGCGTGCGGCTTCATCCAATCTTGGGAAGCCAGACGTTTTTTCTATCTCTGCTTGTAAAACGCGACCATCTGCGCCAATCAAAAATTTCAAACTCACAGTGCCTTCTTCTTCTAAGCGACGTGAAGCGCTGGGGTAATCGGGTTTGGCGCAACTCGCGCCGGGTTGTATCACAGCACCTGTGCGAATAGATGGCGTTGGCGGTGCGGTGCTCTGCGTTGGAGCGGCGGGCGCAACATTACTGATTGCTGGCGCTGTCGGAGTGGTGATGACTGGCGCAGTGGTGCTGGGTGGAATGACGGGTGGAAGAGGTGTTTTAGGCGGTGGCGTTTTGGGGGCTGCAACGGATGGCGGAGGTGGGGCGGCATCGGTTAACAGCAAAGCCTCGACTGATTCTTGTGTCAATGTGATCGCTTGACGCGCTAAGCCTGATTGGATAAGCCATAACAAAATGCCATGCAAGAGCAACACCATGCCAATGCTTGGCAAGTGTTTGCGCCACATATTGGGGCGCGCGGCATAGGTGGATGGAGAAGGCTTAAGCAAGAGGTAGTTGGTCTGCACGCGATGTGTGTGATTTTAGGCGTCATGTATGGGAGTTATGAAAATGCACCAGTTTTACTAGGCGTTTGCTCGGATGCCTCCATAACGCCAGTCATGGGAAGATAAGCCCCATGAACCCATTAGCCCC
>CANBZB010000105.1 GCA_947373745.1 Burkholderiales bacterium
GAAATTGCAGCGCTTGCGGTTTATTTGGCGAGCGATGAGTCTGGATTTACAACCGGTACTGCGCAAATCATTGACGGTGGTTGGTCGAATTAATTTGGAAAACTGACTATGAACGTGATTCGCTTCTCTGATTTGTGTGCCAGCGGCCAAGTGCGTGGCAAACGTGTGTTTATCCGCGCTGACTTGAACGTGCCGCAAGACGACCACGGCGCGATCACCGAAGACACACGCATTCGGGCCTCTGTGCCCTGCATTCAAATGGCTTTGGATGCAGGTGCTGCGGTGATGGTGACCAGCCATTTAGGGCGTCCTACCGAAGGCGATTTCAAGCCAGAAGACTCACTCGCGCCTGTGGCCAAACGACTGGGTGAATTGCTCGGCCGTGATGTGCCCTTAGTCGCTAACTGGGTCAACAGCGATGACAAGGCAAGCGTCACCCCTATTCACGTAGCGCCAGGCCAATTAGTGATGTTGGAGAACTGCCGCGTCAACAAAGGCGAAAAGAAAAACACCCCCGAGCTGGCACACAAATTGGCGGCGCTGTGCGATATTTTTGTGAACGACGCTTTTGGCACCGCCCACCGTGCAGAAGGCACCACCTATGGCATCGCGCAGTTTGCGCCGATTGCGTGTGCAGGGCCTTTGTTGTCGGCAGAGATCGATGCGATTCAAAAAGCTTTGGCACACCCCAAACGCCCACTGGCTGCCATCGTCGCGGGTAGCAAAGTGAGCACCAAGCTCACCATTCTCAAAACACTGGCCGACAAAGTAGACCAGCTGATCGTCGGTGGCGGTATTGCCAATACCTTCATGTTGGCCGCAGGTTTGAAGATCGGCAAAAGTTTGGCTGAACCCGACTTGTTGGTGGAAGCCAAAGCCGTCATGGCCGCAATGAAAGCCCGTGGCGCAGAAGTGCCGATTCCCACAGATGTGGTGTGCGCCAAAACATTTGCCGCCGATGCCGTAGCAATTGTTAAAAAAGCCACCGAAGTGGCAGACGACGATTTGATTTTGGACATTGGCCCCGAGACAGCGGCCAAGCTAGCCGAGCAACTCAAAGCGGCAGGCACCATTGTTTGGAATGGACCCGTGGGTGTGTTTGAATTTCCTGCATTTGAAAACGGCACCAAGGTGATTGCGCATGCGATTGCCGAGTCCAGCGCTTTCAGCATTGCTGGTGGGGGTGACACCTTGGCTGCGATTGCCAAATATGGCATCGAGAAACAAGTGGGCTATATCTCTACCGGTGGCGGGGCGTTTTTAGAAGTGCTGGAGGGTAAGACGCTGCCTGCGTTTGAGATTTTGGCTAAGCGGGCGGCTGGCTAATTTGGCCTTGGTAGCAATTAGCCTTCACTTTACTAGGCGTTTCACCACGCACACGCAAAAGCAAATAACTGGCGGCTTAGGTTGTCCTGACTAACAGGACGCCATTCACTCGGTACGTCAATGGATTTCAAGATGGGTCCATTGCCCATCTTGTTGGGATGGCTGGTACTGCTGATGGTTTTGTATTTGCTTTCACCGCAGTCGTACTCAAAATTGGATTTCACCGATTGCTGTCCTGTGGTGTCTGGTTTGGTTAGGTCGTAAACCACCCAGACGCGCCGATTACTGCCAGAGCGGATGATGCTGGCGGAATCCAAATACACCGTCGCGACTTCATTGCGCGTGACGGTGATCCACATCGCATGTGTCGCGCCGACAAAAGTAATCAGCAAGAAACACAAGAGTCGTTTCATACAGGCACAAGAGAGGTGTTGTCAGACATTTCCATCCTGCAAGCGTACAAGAAAAAAGCCCCGCATTGTGCGGGGCTGTCTTTGATTGAGATTACTACAACCTAATGAAGCGTGACTTAGTGGAAAGTCTGAAATGTTTAGGTTACCGAAATTGATTAAGCAGCCTGTAAAGCGCGAGGGCTAGTGGCATGCCCTTGGTAATCGGTCCAACTGTTTTGTTTGAAGTCATACAACTTGCAGTCGCGTGCAGTTTGGAAATACCAGCGCCATGAAAACGGCTGCACGATGATGCGCTCGGGCAATAACTCTTCCAACTTGCTTTGCGCTTGTTTGAGTTTGTAGAGCGGAATGCTCATGTCCAAATGGTGGGCGGTGTGCTCCATGATGTGGTGCATCAACGCGCCGATTTGGAGTGGGAAAGTCAGGTGCACGGTAGTCGAGACAAAGGGCTGTGCTTTAGACCAAGCGCCACGCTCTTCGTGCCATGACACATCAACATGGGTGTGGTGTACATAGACCACAAAACCAATCATGCTGACCCAAAAGAAAAACGGTACGGCAACACCCATCAACAACATCAAAGCCACCGATTGCTCGGTCGCGAGTGCGGCCCAGACCATCGCAGCAATCCACAAAACACCAAAGCTAGTGATGAGCAAGCAGTCTTTCATGAAGATGGGGCGACGCGTCGGCATGTTTTTCTCGTTGGGGAACACCATCTTGTTCCACCAAATTTCGATCATGTAATACAGACCTGGTGCCCAACCGCTGCGATAAATGCGGTCTTTGATGCGCTCTGCCAAGGGCAGGGCTGCGTATTCTTGCGGCGTGTGCGGAGCCCATACAAAGTCAAAGCCTTTGAGGTTGGTGTAGCCGTGGTGCACTACGTTGTGCCCAATGTCCCACAAGCTGTAGGCGGTGAGCGATGGCAAGAAAGCAATACGGCCCAGCCATTTATTGAGGTTGCGGTGTGGCGTCAAACTTTGGTGGCAAGCGTCGTGACCCAAGATGAATAAGCGGCCGATCACAAAACCAGCGACTAAGCCAGACAACAGCTTAGCCCACCATGCTTCGAACAACACGGTGCCAGCCATCAAGGCGGCCCACAAAACGTAGTCAACCACCAACAAAACAATGGCACGCAAAGTGGTGCGCTCAGCTAAGGGGATAAGCCACTCGCGCATCACTTTGCGATGGGGCATGGGTTCGTGTGGAGGGATCGGTTCTATGTGTGTGTGCATCGGGATCAATCTGGGGTGCCTCTCTATAGAAGCGCGTAAATGCTTAATAACGAAGCAATTATCGCTTTTTACCGACCATAGGGCACATTTGACCGTCGCTGAAGTAGGGCTGAAGCAGGCAAAAAGAGGCGGAAAGTATTGTTTTTAAGCGCTATTTGATGTGCGTCAAGTTTCAATGACGCAGTCTTACAACGCCAATAAGTGAAATCAAACATGTGAGAATCGCAGGGCTTATTCATTAGGAGACCAAGTAATGCCTCGCCACGCCACCAAAATTGTTGCCACTCTCGGGCCCGCATCCAGCGATCCCGCTTTGTTGGAGCAAATGATCTTGGCCGGAGTGACTGTGGTGCGACTGAACTTCAGCCACGGCAAAGCCCAAGACCACATCGACCGTGCAAACCTTGTGCGACAGGCTGCCAAAAAAGTAGGACGCGAAGTCGCCATCATGGCCGACTTGCAGGGACCCAAGATCCGCGTGGGCAAGTTTGCTGATGGCAAGGTCATGCTGGTGAATGGCGAGAAGTTTGTCTTAGACGCGTCGCGTACCGAGCCAGGTGACTTGCAAGGTGTCGGACTCGATTACAAAGAACTGCCCCGCGACGTCAAGCCAGGCGACTTGCTGTTACTTAACGATGGTTTGATAGTGTTGACCGTCGACGCTGTGCGTGGCGAGCAGGTGCACACCCTTGTCAAAGTTGGTGGTGAGTTGTCTAACAACAAAGGCATCAACAAACAAGGCGGTGGTCTCACTGCCCCTGCATTAACTGCCAAAGACATGGAAGACATCAAAACGGCGATGAGCTTTCAGGCCGACTATGTCGCTGTGAGTTTTCCTAAAAATGCCACCGACATGGAAATGGCGCGTCAACTTGCCAATGTGGCGGGCGAGCCCTACAAACATAAGCCAGGCTTGATTGCCAAGATCGAGCGGGCAGAAGCCATCCCGCATTTGGAAGCCATCTTGCTTGCGAGTGATGGCATCATGGTGGCGCGTGGCGATTTGGCGGTAGAAGTGGGCAATGCAGCCGTTCCTGCCTTACAAAAACGCATGATCAAAATGGCCCGTCAGATGGACCGCGTGGTGACCACCGCCACCCAAATGATGGAGAGCATGATCACCAACCCCGTGCCGACCCGTGCAGAAGTCAGCGACGTAGCGAATGCAGTGCTCGATGGCACCGACGCCGTGATGTTGAGCGCTGAAACCGCCGCAGGTAAATACCCGCTAGAAACCGTACAACAGGTCTCCAGCATTTGTGCCGCAGCTGAAGCTGCTGAAGATGTGGAGCTCGATGGTGACTTCATGGGCCAAACCTTTACCCGCATCGACCAATCGATTGCAATGGGTGCGTTGTTTACGGCACACCATTTAGATGCTAAAGCGATCGTTGCGTTGACGGATTCCGGCTCCACCGTGTTGTGGATGAGCCGCCACCGTATCCATATTCCTATCTATGCACTCACCACGCGTGCCAGCACGCAACGCAAGATGGCGCTCTACCGCAATGTGCGTGCGTTGTTGATGGATACCAGCACCGACCGCGATACCGCATTGGCGCAAGCTGAGACCTATTTGAAAGAGCGCGGCATCATGCAGTCAAACGATGTGTACGCGATTACTTGTGGCGAGCCTATGGGCACACCGGGCGGGACCAATATGCTCAAAATTTGTCAGGTGGCGTAAAAAGAGCACCCTTAGAATTTTGCGCAAGCACTGATTTTTACTTTTAGAGGATATTTTTTATGGCACTCGTTTCGATGCGCGAACTACTAGACCATGCCGCTGTGCAAGGCTATGGCATTCCAGCGTTTAACGTCAATAACTTAGAGCAAGTGCAAGCCGTGATGGCTGCAGCGCACGAAACCGGCGCACCTGTGATTTTGCAAGCCAGTGCTGGCGCGCGTAAATATGCAGGCGAATCATTCATCAAGCATTTGATCCAAGCCGCCGTAGAGGCTTATCCGCATATTCCTTTGGTGATGCACCAAGACCATGGACAAAACCCCGGTGTGTGCCAAGGTGCAATCGATCTGGGCTTTAGCTCCGTCATGATGGACGGCAGCTTAGAGGCCGACGGCAAAACGATTGCCAGCTACGACTACAACGTCGACGTGACGCGCAAAGTCGTCGACATGGCGCACAAATTAGGTGTGACCGTTGAAGGCGAACTCGGGTGTTTGGGTTCTTTGGAAACCATGAAGGGTGACAAAGAAGACGGACACGGCACCGACGCCACCATGACACGCGAACAGTTGTTGACCGACCCTGAGCAGGCCGCTGACTTTGTCAAACGCACCCAGCTCGATGCTTTGGCGATTGCGATTGGCACTAGCCACGGCGCGTACAAATTCACACGCAAACCTACGGGCGATATTTTGGCGATCGACCGCATCATGGAAATCAACCGTCGCATTCCCAATACGCATTTGGTGATGCATGGGTCTTCGAGCGTGCCGCAAGAGTTGCTGGCAACGATTCGCCAATACGGTGGCAATATGAAAGAAACCTACGGCGTGCCTGTGGAAGAAATTCAAAAGGCGATCAAATTTGGCGTGCGCAAAATCAATATCGATACCGATATCCGCTTGGCGATGACTGGTGCGGTGCGTAAGTTCTTGTTTGAAAACCCAGAAAAATTTGACGCACGCGAATGGCTCAAACCCGCGCGCGAAGCCGCGCAAGCGATTTGCAAACAACGCTATATCGAATTCGGTTGCGAAGGCCAAGCGAGCAAGATCAAGGGCGACTCACTGCAGGTGGTCGCCGCCAAGTACACCCGGGGCGAGCTCGCCCAAGTGGTGCACTGATCCATGGCAACGGCGCTCCACACTTCTTCTCTGACTTCATTGCCGCTCTTGGCGCGCGGCAAGGTGCGCGACAACTACGCAGTAGGTGACGACCGCATCTTGATGGTGGCGTCTGACCGTATCAGCGCGTTCGACGTCATCATGGGCGAGCCGATTCCGGGTAAGGGGGTGTTGCTCACGCAAATGGCCCTGTTCTGGTTTAAAAAACTAGGACATATATGCCCCAACCACTTGACGGGCGATGCGCCTGAGTCTGTCGTGCGCGCCGATGAAGTGCCGCAAGTCACTGGCCGCGCCATGTTGGTCAAGCGCTTGCAACCTATCCCGATAGAGGCGGTGGTGCGTGGCTATTTGGCCGGCAGTGGTTGGCAGGAATACCAAGCCAGCCAATCGGTGTGTGGCGTGCCTTTGCCTAAAGGATTGCACAATGCCAGCCGTTTGCCTGAATCAATCTTCACGCCTGCCGCCAAAGCGGCGATGGGTGAGCATGATGAAAACATCACCTTCGAGCAAACAGTAGAGCGCATCGGCGCACCGTTAGCAGAAAAAATCCGCACCATAAGCATTGCCTTGTACGAAACTGCGCGCGATGTAGCAGCAGCCAAAGGCATCATCATTGCGGACACCAAGTTTGAATTTGGGCTCGACCCGAATGGCAATTTGGTGTTGATGGACGAGGTACTGACGCCAGACTCTTCCCGCTATTGGCCCTCAGACTCTTACCAAGTGGGCCTCAATCCACCGAGCTATGACAAACAGTTTTTGCGTGATTGGTTGGAGACGGCGCAAGTGCAAGGCAAGCCTTGGAGCAAATCACCGCCTGCGCCCCATCTGCCAGAAGATGTGATTGCGCAGACGTCAGCCAAATACCAAGAGGCTTGGGACCGTCTGAAAGATTAGTTCAGCGCCATGCTGAGCTTGCGCCTATAGCGCGAGAGCAACTCCATTTGTGGGTCTTCTTGCATCGCGCTTTTGCCCATTAGCTCAATGCCGCCTTTTGACTTGCCAACTTCGGCAGCGTCTGCTTTGGGTTTGGGGGGCGTCATCAATTCCAATATGGCGACATAGGTTTTACGCGCTACGTCGTTGCTCCATGCTTTGTCGCGCATGATGATTTCTAGCAATTCTTCCATCGCTTCTTCCATCAGCCCACCTGCAATCAGGACGCGCGCTTTGGCGAGACGGGTGTCGAAGTCGCGTTTGTTTTGTGCGATCAAGGCATCAAATTGCTCGACCTGCCAAGTGCCGCGTTCGTCGGAGTTAACGAACTGCAAGGTTTGCAGCCAATAGCTCAAAGCTTCAAAACGCAACTGCAAGGGAATTTGCACCAAGGCAGGCGCGAGATGCGCTTGTGCTTTGTCTAATTCGCCGACTGAGATCAGCAGCTTGACAAAGTTGTAGCGCGTTTCGTCATCGCTTGGGTTGAGCTCCAAAGCTTCTTGTAATTTGGCGAGCGCGGCGTCGGCGTCGCCGGCTTCTAGCAATTCTTCTGCGGCTTGCGCGTCTGCTTGTGCTGCCATTTCGTCGTCGGAGGGCAAGTGCTTGTCTAAAAACTCGCGCACTTTGCCTTCGGGTAATGCACCCATAAAGCCGTCCACAGGTCGACCGCCGATTAGCAAAAT
>CANBZB010000106.1 GCA_947373745.1 Burkholderiales bacterium
CATAGAAGAAAAAAGCTGGCGCGAACCAGCTTGTTTCATTTTAGTTGGAAGCCTGATTAGGCCTCAACGCGGTAAATCGCTAGCACCCATCAAGAACTCATCCACCGCGCGTGCCGCTTGGCGGCCTTCGCGAATCGCCCACACCACCAAAGATTGGCCACGGCGCACATCGCCTGCGGCGAACACCTTGGGCATATTGGTGGCATAGCCACCGACTGCTTCGGTGCTGGCTTTGGCATTGCCGCGCGCATCTTTGTCAACGGCAAAGCCATCCAGCAAAGTCGCAACGGGGTTAACGAAGCCCATAGCCAGCAAAACGAGGTCTGCTTTGATGACTTCTTCGCTGCCAGCGACTTCCACCATCTTGCCGTCTTTCCATTCGACGCGCACAGTTTTGACACCCGTGACTTGTCCTTTTTCGCCGATAAATTCTTTGGTCGAAATGGCGAACTCGCGTTGCAGCAAACCTTTTTCAGCGCTCTCATCATGGCTAGAACTGGTGCGCAATTTCAATGGCCAGTAAGGCCAGACCAGTGATTTGTTTTCATGCTCGGGCGGCATGGGCATCACTTCAAATTGCGTCACATGGGCTGCGCCATGGCGGGTGCTGGTGCCTACACAGTCAGAGCCCGTATCGCCACCACCAATCACGACCACATGCTTGCCGTCGGCACGCAATTGGTCTTTGAGTTTGTCGCCCGCATTCACCTTGTTTTGCTGTGGCAAAAATTCCATGGCGAAGTGGATGCCCGCCAAATCGCGGCCGGGCGCTGGCAAGTCGCGTGATTGCTCAGAGCCGCCTGTGAGCAAAACGGCATCAAATTCTTTTTTGAGCTTTTCAGGGCTAATGCTTTCTTTGGCCCAGTTGGTCACTTTCGTGCCCTTGGGCATCTCACCCACCAAAACACCCGTGCGAATCGTCACTCCTTCGGCTTGCAGCTGCTCAGCACGGCGGTCGATATGCGACTTTTCCATCTTGAAGTCTGGAATGCCGTAACGCAACAAACCGCCGATGCGGTCGTTCTTTTCAAACAGGGTGACGTCATGACCCACGCGCGCGAGTTGTTGCGCAGCGGCCATACCGGCAGGGCCAGACCCCACCACGGCCACTTTTTTGCCTGTCTTGTGCTTGGGCAACTGCGGAGTGACCCAACCCTCAGACCACGCACGGTCGATGATGGCGTGCTCGATGGACTTGATACCCACCGCGTCATCGTTGTAGTTCAAAGTACAAGCAGCTTCGCAAGGTGCGGGGCAAATGCGGCCAGTGAACTCCGGAAAGTTATTCGTGCTGTGCAACACATCGATCGCTGTTTTCCAATCGCCTTGGTAAACCAAATCGTTGAAGTCAGGAATGATGTTGTTGACTGGGCAGCCGCTATTACAAAACGGTGTGCCGCAATCCATGCAACGTGCGCTTTGTTCTTTAGCTTGTTTGTCGTCTAAGCCGATGACAAACTCTTTGTAATTCTTCAAACGCTCGTTGACTGGCTTGTAGCCCTCTTCGATACGCTCAAACTCCATGAATCCGGTGATTTTTCCCATGATGGATGTCCTTTACTTGGCAGCAGCAACAGCTTTTTTAGCTTTGGCTGGTGCGGCGGTTTTAGCTGTTTTGGCGGCGTGGATTTCACCCAAGGCGCGCTTGTATTCATTGGGGAAGACTTTGACGAACTTGGCACGCGCGGTGCTCCAGTTGTCGAGCAAATCACGGGCGCGTTTGGAGCCCGTCCAGCGGTGGTGGTCTTCAAGCAATTTCTTTAACTGCGCTTCGTCTGATTGGTCGCGATGCCACACAGGTTTGGGCACAGCCGTTTCTTGCTCAGCGGCTGTCAAGACTTTTTCAAGCGAGACCATCGCTGTGTTGCAACGCGTGGCGAACTGGCCGTCTTCGTCGTACACGTAAGCGATACCACCGCTCATACCAGCAGCGAAGTTGCGGCCGGTTTTACCCAACACCGCCACGGTTCCACCGGTCATGTATTCACAACCGTGGTCGCCTGTACCTTCGATCACCGCACTCGCGCCAGACAAACGAACGGCAAAGCGTTCGCCTGCGACACCTGCGAAAAATGCCTCGCCTAGTGTTGCGCCATACATTGCGGTATTGCCCACGATGATGTTGTTGATCGCGTCGCCTCGGAAGTCAATGCTTGGACGCACCACCACACGACCGCCGGACAAACCTTTGCCGGTGTAATCATTCGCGTCACCAATCAAATACAAGGTGATGCCATTGCACAAGAACGCGCCAAACGATTGACCGCCTGTGCCTTCGAGTTGGATGCGGATGGTGTCGTCCGGCAAACCTTGTGGGTGCACTTTGGTCACCGCGCCTGAGAGCATGGCTCCGACAGAACGGTTGACGTTGCGCGCAACTTCCATGAACTGCACTTTTTCGCCATGCTCAATCGCGGGCTTAGATTTTTCAATCAGCTTTTGGTCAAGTGCTTTTTCCAAACCGTGGTTTTGCACATCGACGTGGAAACGCGGCACGTCCGCAGCAACTTGCGGCACGGCCAACAAGCGGCTGAAATCCAAACCGCTGGCTTTCCAGTGTTCGATGCCTTGGCGCATGTCGAGCAGATCGGCGCGGCCGATCATGTCGTCAAACTTCTTGATACCCAACTGCGCCATGATTTGGCGCACTTCTTCGGCAATAAAGAAGAAGTAGTTCACCACATGTTCAGGCTTGCCAGAGAACTTCTTGCGCAATTCAGGGTCTTGCGTGGCCACGCCTACTGGGCAAGTATTCAAGTGGCATTTGCGCATCATGATGCAGCCCTCGACCACGAGTGGGGCAGTGGCGAAACCAAATTCGTCTGCGCCTAACAAAGCACCGACCGCAACGTCTCGGCCCGTTTTCATTTGGCCATCAGCTTGCACGCGGATGCGTCCGCGCAAACCGTTGAGCACCAAAGTTTGTTGGGTTTCAGCCAAACCAATTTCCCAAGGGCTGCCGGCATGTTTAATCGACGACCAAGGCGAAGCGCCTGTGCCGCCATCATGGCCGGCGATCACCACGTGGTCGCTCTTACATTTCGCGACACCTGCCGCGATCGTTCCCACACCGATTTCAGACACCAACTTGACGCTGATGCTGGCGTGTGGTGCCACGTTTTTCAAGTCGTGGATCAATTGCGCCAAGTCTTCGATCGAATAAATATCGTGGTGTGGTGGCGGTGAGATTAGACCCACGCCAGGCACGCTGTAGCGCAACTTGCCGATGTATTCAGACACCTTGCCACCAGGCAACTGGCCGCCTTCACCGGGCTTGGCACCTTGCGCCATCTTGATTTGGATTTGGTCGGAAGACGACAAATATTCCGCAGTCACACCGAAGCGGCCTGAGGCCACTTGTTTGATGCGTGAACGCAAACTGTCGCCGTCTTGCAATGGCACATCAACTTCCACTTGGTCTTCACCAATCACGCTTTTCAAAGACTCGCCCTTTTTGATCGGGATGCCTTTGAGTTCGTTGCGGTAGCGGGCTGGGTCTTCGCCACCCTCGCCGGTATTGCTCTTGCCGCCAATGCGGTTCATCGCAACGGCCAACGTGGCATGGGCTTCGGTGCTGATAGAGCCGAGCGACATCGCACCGGTTGCAAAGCGCTTGACGATCTCCGCGGCAGACTCGACTTCGTCGACCGGAATCGCTTTGCTCGGATCGATCTTGAACTCAAACAAGCCACGCAATGTCAAGTGACGCTTGCTTTGGTCATTGATGAGTTGCGCGTATTCCTTGTAGGTGCTGAAGTTGTTGGTGCGGGTGCTGTGCTGTAACTTGGCAATCGCATCCGGCGTCCACATATGCTCTTCACCACGTACACGCCATGCGTATTCGCCGCCGGTGTCGAGACGGTTGGCCAGCACTGGGTCTTCGCCGAATGCCGCTTTGTGCATGCGAATGGCTTCTTCAGCCATTTCAAAAATGCCAATACCTTCCACACGGCTGGGCGTGCCGGTGAAATACTTTTTCACAGTCTCAGTGTTGATGCCAATCGCTTCGAACAACTGTGCGCCGCAATAAGACATATAGGTAGACACGCCCATCTTGGACATGATCTTCGAGAGGCCTTTGCCGATCGCTTTGATGTAGTTGTAAATGGCTTTGTCGGTTGACAGGTCTGCAGGCAAATCTTTGTGCAAAGCGGCCAGTGTTTCCAATGCCAAATAGGGATGCACAGCTTCTGCGCCATAACCGGCCAACACGGCAAAGTGGTGCACTTCGCGTGCGCTGCCAGTTTCAACCACCAAGCCAGCGTTGGTACGCAAACCTTCGCGCACCAAATGCTGGTGGATCGCGGACAAAGCCAACGCCGCAGGAATAGCCACTTGGGTAGCGCTGACAGCACGGTCGCTGATGATCAAAATGTTTTTGCCACTGCGGATGCTGTCAACTGCTTCTGCGCACAGCGACGCCAGTTGCGCCTCGACACCTTCATGACCCCATGAAACAGGGTAGGTGATATCCAAAGTAGCGCTCTTGAATTTACCTTGTGTATAGGTTTCGATATCGCGCAACTTCGCCATATCGGCAAAGTCCAAGATGGGTTGGCTAACTTCCAAGCGCATCGGCGGATTGACTTGGTTGATATCGAGCAAATTAGGTTTGGGTCCAACAAACGAGACCAGTGACATCACGATCGCTTCGCGAATCGGGTCGATCGGCGGGTTGGTCACTTGCGCGAACAACTGCTTAAAGTAGTTGTAGAGCGATTTGTTTTTGCTAGACAACACAGCCAAGGGACTGTCATTGCCCATCGAGCCAATGCCTTCTTCACCATTGATGGCCATGGGTGCCATTAAGAATTTGATGTCTTCTTGGCTGTAGCCGAAGGCTTGTTGGCGGTCTAGTAATGTGGCTTGCGGGCTGGCAGATACGTTTGAACTTGTGTCGTGCCCCTTCACATCGTCAAGCTTGATACGAACGTTCTCGATCCATTGCTTGTAGGGACGGTTGTTGGTCAAGCCCGCTTTGAGTTCTTCGTCATCGATCATGCGACCTTGTTCCAGGTCGATCAAGAACATCTTGCCGGGTTGCAAACGCCACTTGCGCACGATCTTGCTCTCAGGCACTGGCAACACGCCAGACTCAGAGCCCATGATCACCATGTCGTCGTCAGTGATGCAATAGCGCGAAGGACGCAAACCATTGCGGTCCAAAGTTGCGCCAATTTGTCGGCCGTCGGTGAAGACGATGGACGCTGGGCCGTCCCATGGCTCCATCATCGCGGCGTGGTATTCGTAAAACGCTTTGCGGCGCTCGTCCATGGTGGCGTGGTTTTCCCATGGTTCAGGAATCATCATCATCACGGCTTGGCTGAGTGGGTAGCCTGCCATCGTCAGCAACTCTAAACAGTTGTCAAAGGTGGCGGTGTCAGATTGGTCGGCGAAGCTGATGGGATAGAGCTTGCGCAAATCTTCGCCCAACACAGGGGATGCCATCACGCCTTCGCGCGCTTTCATCCAATTGAAGTTGCCTTTGACGGTGTTGATCTCACCATTGTGCGCAACGTAGCGATAAGGATGGGCCAAAGGCCACTCGGGGAAGGTGTTGGTCGAGAAGCGTTGGTGCACCAGCCCTAAAGCAGAGACGCAACGCGTATCGGCCAAGTCCTTGAAGTAGGTTCCAACTTGGTCGGCCAACAGAAGGCCTTTGTAAATAATCGTGCGGCTCGACATGCTCGGCACGTAATATTCTTTGCCGTGCTTCAAATTGAGATGTTGGATCGCGGCACTGGCGGTTTTGCGGATGACATAGAGCTTGCGCTCCAAAGCGTCTTGCACGATCACATTGCTGCCACGGCCAATAAAGAGTTGTCGAATCACAGGCTCTTTGGCGCGCACGGTGGGTGACATCGGCATGTCTAAATTGACAGGAACATCGCGCCAGCCTAATAAAACTTGGCCTTCCGCCAACACTGCGCGCTCTAACTCTTGCTCGCAAGCCAAACGTGAAGCGTGTTCTTTTGGCAAGAACACCATGCCCACGCCATATTCGCCAAACGCCGGCAGAGTCACACCTACTTTGGCCATGTCCTCTCGGTAAAGGGCATCTGGAATTTGAATCAAGATACCCGCACCGTCACCCATCAAAGCATCCGCGCCGACCGCACCACGGTGATCGAGGTTTTCCAAAATCTTCAGCGCCTGGCCCACGATCGCGTGGCTTTTTTGACCCTTGATATGCGCCACAAAACCAACACCACAGGCGTCGTGTTCGTTGGCAGGGTCGTACAAACCCTGATGTTGTAAATAAGCTTGGTCGGCAGCCGTAGTCATGGCGCACTCCTCAAAAATTCTGCGGGATGGGGAGCATACCCCAAAGCACCATTCGCGCCAAAAAAATTAATTGGGGTCAGAACCTAATTAATTTCTTTTTGCAATTCCTGTAAATTAATTAGGGACAGGTCATTACGACTCATAAAGGCTTGAGCGGCGGCCTCCCAGCCCTGTCTTTGCTGAGTCTTCTGGGTGTTTGGGCCTTTAAACCGTCTATAAATTTAGCGTCTCCCAATGCCCAACCGCTGAGCGTGGCGTCTGTCAATGCACGCTGCTGGTCAGCCTGAATGCCGGCATGCACCATTTCGGCGTATGCCGCTTCACGGGCAAAAGGGGTGTTGCCCAAGCCCCAGTACAAGGCGTGGGGTGTGATGAGGCGGTCGTGGCGTCGTCCTGCATAGTGACCGTAGCTCGACCAAACATAGTCTTCGGGCTGGGCCACCATAGTGGCACGCACTGGATTGAGGTCGATGTAGGCCATGCATGCCAGCAAATAGCGCTCAGTCTGAATCAAGGTAGAACGGTAGCGCCCTTCCCACAAGGTGCCGGTGCGACCGTGCACCTTGTTAAATATCTGCACATAACTTCGCCCAACTGCTTGCATCATTTTGGAAAGAGATTGGTCTTGCAGAGGCGTGAGCAACAGGTGCAAATGGTTAGTCATCAGCACATAGGCGTGAATTTCTACCCCCTGCTCTCGGCTATGTTGCTCGAATAAATCGAGCATGCGCTGGTAGTCAGCGGTATTTCTAAAAATATCTTGCCGGTCGTTTCCACGCAAGATCACATGGTGCGGATAACCCGTAACAGTCAGTCGTGGAAGGCGTGCCATCCGTGGATGGTAATGCGATTAATTGGGTTCTGACCCCAATTAAATGCGGCTAAAACGAATTTTGAGTAGTGCTTCTAGGCCGAATTCGGTAAGCAGTGCTTTGAGGCGGTCGGCGGCGCTTGATTTTTTATGGCCGGTGTATTTGGCGATGATGAGTTCGTTTTTCATGCTGTGCTCCCAGCCTACCAATTCGGTAACTGTCACTTGGTAGCCCAAAGCTTCTAAATACAAACAGCGCAAGACATTGGTGAGTTGGCTGCCCATCTCGCGGGTGTGTAAGGGGTGAC
>CANBZB010000107.1 GCA_947373745.1 Burkholderiales bacterium
GTTGCTGGCTTTTTTAGTGTGGCGTCAGACCGACGGCGCAGTGCATGCCACCAAGCATTTGCATCGCCAACAATCCCGAATGACAAGCCCCAAGGCCAACGAAAAAAGACGAACCGAACTCCAATAAGCCAGAAGGCGAACAGAAAGGCTACTTAGAGCCACCTTCGAGCTTAATCATCTCAGCCCCTTCACCCAAAGATAGCAATCCAGACTGCGCATAAATACCCAACTTGGCGCGTGTATCGGTGATATCCAAATTGCGCATAGTCAATTGCCCAATGCGGTCCAGCGGAGTGAAAGGTGCATCCTCAACCTTTTCCATACTCAAACGCTCAGGCGCATAAGTCAGATTAGGACTCTCGGTATTCAAGATGGAATAGTCGTTGCCACGACGTAACTCAAGCGTGACTTCACCTGTGACAGCACGCGCGACCCAACGCTGGGCGGTTTCGCGCAACATGATGGACTGTGGGTCAAACCAGCGTCCTTGGTAGAGCAGGCGGCCTAAGCGCAAACCGTTGATGCGGTATTGCTCGATGGTGTCTTCGTTGTGAATGCCAGAGACCAAGCGCTCGTAAGCGATGTGCAACAAGGCCATGCCAGGGGCTTCGTAAATGCCACGGCTCTTGGCTTCGATGATGCGGTTTTCAATTTGGTCGCTCATTCCCAAACCATGACGGCCACCAATTTCATTGGCCTTCAGGAACAAGGCGACTGGGTCGGTAAAAGTAACGCCGTTCAAAGCGACGGGTTGGCCTTCTTCAAAACGCACGCTGACAGTTTCCGCTTTGACCACGCAGTCTTCGCGCCAAAAAGGAACGCCCATGATGGGGTTGACGATTTGAATACCGCTGTTTAAGTGTTCTAAATCTTTGGCTTCATGCGTGGCACCGAGCATATTGCTGTCGGTGGAATACGCTTTTTCTGCGCTCATCTTGTAGCCAAAACCATTGGCCGTCATGAAGGCGCTCATTTCGGCGCGTCCACCTAGCTCGTCAATGAATAACTGGTCTAACCAAGGCTTATAGATTCGCAAGCTGGGGTTGGTCAATAGGCCGTAGCGGTAGAAGCGCTCGATGTCATTGCCTTTGTAGGTAGACCCATCTCCCCAAATATGGACGTCGTCTTCTTTCATGGCCGAAACGAGCATGGTGCCAGTTACAGCCCTTCCAAGGGGGGTGGTGTTGAAGTAAGCGATCCCGCCTGTACGGATATGGAAAGCGCCGCATTGGATCGCGGCAATTCCCTCGTGGGCGAGTTGGGTGCGGCAGTCGATCAGGCGCGCTTTGGCGGCGCCGTATTCCATGGCTTTGCGGGGAATTTCGTTGTAATCGGCTTCGTCGGGTTGGCCGAGGTTGGCGGTGTAGGCATAGGGCACGGCGCCTTTTTGCTTCATCCACAACAAAGCAGCGCTGGTGTCTAGGCCGCCAGAGAAAGCGATGCCGACTTTTTCACCTTTGGGCAGGTGTTGCAATATGGTGCTCATGGAGACTCCGAACTAACGCGGCTTAACCGAAGTGACAAATATAGTGATAAGGCGCTGTGACGCGAATATCAAACTTGGAGTTGCCTGGCACGCTAAATTTTTCGCCTGCTTTGGAGCTCACCCAGTCGTGGCTGCCATCGAGCTTGTATTCGCATGCGCCTGCGACACATTCCATCACCTCGGGAGCGCCGGTATTGAAGGTCAATGTGGCGGGCAAGATGACGCCTACTGAGAGTTTCGTGCCGTTGGCAGTTGTGATGGCATGGCTGATGCATTTACCGTCAAAAAAAACATTGGCTTGGGTGTTGATGGACACGCCATCGATGGTTTGTGTAGGCATAGAAAAAAGCGGTTTATGAAAACCGAATCAAAAGCTAGGAAAGGAAGTGAGAACGTAAATTAGAAACGTGGAGCAGAGCCAGGGGGCGGCACATTGAAGGTGGTCGCTGGGGGATTTGCCACAGGGGTGATTTGCAAGCGCACGGTAGGACCTGGGTCAGACGGCATTTGCACGGTGTATTGCTTGCCTGCAAATTCATAGACTACGTTGTAAGCCATGGTGCGGTTTTCGTAGACAGTTTGTTGGGTGCAGTTTTGCACTTGGCGAACTTCTGGGGTCGCTGGGCCTTCGATCTTCTCGCCCAAGATGGCGCCACCAAATAGGCCAAGCATAGTGGCCGCTGCGCGACCAGAGCCCTGTCCCATGCTGTTGCCAACAGCGCCGCCGGCAATTGCACCCATGGCGGCACCCGCGCCAGATTTTTGACCTTGGACAACGACTTGCTCGGTGGTGCAGACTTGTCGTGGAACCGCTACTTGTTGGATGACCGGTGTAGAGGAGATGACTTTGCCGACTTCTTGGGCTTGCACGCTGCCAAATTGGCAAACAAAACCCAGCGCAGCGAGGCTAAAAAGCTTGGTGTTGGAATAGTTAGTCATAGGAAATCCTTGGAATTGACTGATTACGTAGAGTGTAATCTTTGTATATAGGACGCCAGTGTTCAACGCCTTCAAAAGGGATTGGGTTGACGTCGGTGACAATTCATCTATGAATTCACTGGACAGTTGGCTCGCACACTGCGAGCGTTTGCACCCCCACACGATCGACATGGGTCTGGCCCGGGTGCAAGAAGTGGTCAAGCGCCTTGGTTTGCACTTCGAGGCCTGCGTGATCACGGTAGCTGGCACCAACGGCAAAGGGTCCACGTGCGCCATGTTGGAGGCCTGTTTGTTGCAAGCGGGCTATCGCACGGGGGTCTACACCTCGCCGCATTTGGTGCATTTCCAAGAGCGTTGCCGTATCCACGGCGAGACCGTGCAACCAGATGATTTGTTGCCGCACTTTGCCAAGGTGGAGGCTGCCCGATGCCAAGGTTCTGAAATTAGCCTGACCTATTTCGAATTCACCACCTTGGCTATCTTGTGTTTGATGGCCCACGCGAATCTCGATGTCGCCATTTTGGAAGTCGGGTTAGGTGGCCGCCTAGACGCCGTGAATGTCATCGATGCAGATTGCGCAGTCATCACCAGTATTGATTTGGACCACACCGATTTGTTGGGGCCGGATCGCGAGGCTATTGGCTTTGAGAAAGCCGGCATCATGCGCGCGGATAAGCCTGTTGTCGTCAGCGATCCAGTTCCGCCTGAGAGCGTTTTAGCGCATGCGGCGTCCATCGGCGCCGACCTGTGGCAATTTGGCAAAGACTTTAATTTCACCGGCGACAAACAACAGTGGGCTTGGGCTGGCAGAGGGCGCCGCTACAGCGGTTTGGCCTACCCCGCTTTGCGGGGCGCTAATCAGTTGGTGAACGCCAGTGGTGTCTTGGCTGCGCTTGAGGCTGTTCGCACACGCTTACCAGTAACTGCGCAGGCCATTCGCAACGGATTGGCCATGGTCGAGCTACCCGGCAGATTTCAAATCATCCCTGGCCAGCCTACTCTGGTTCTCGATGTGGCACATAACCCGCATGCGGTCGCCGCATTGAGTGAAAACCTAGATGCCATGGGTTTCTACCCAACCACCCACGCGGTATTCGGGGCGATGGCCGATAAAGATGTGGCAGCCATCATGGCGCGGGTAGGGGTTTTGGTAGACCGCTGGTATTTCTGCGACTTGCCCACTGCACGCGCTTTAAGTGCTGAGGATTTACAAACGCATTGGCAGTCAAGCAACACCAGAAAAAACGCCACGTCCAGCACCTACACAGACCCACAAGCCGCACTAAACGCCGCAGTCGCTGCGGCAGACCCCACTGATAGAATCGTGGTCTTCGGATCGTTCTTCACGGTCGGGGGTGTTTTAAAGGACGGAATACCCCGTTTAGACGCCCCGCATTTGAGTTCCTGAGACCCCAATCCATGGCCTTTTTTAAGTTTCGACTACCTGGACAAACCGCTGTGGACGCTGCCAGCAACTTCAGCAACTCGCCTGCAGAAAGCGTAGAAGTTTTACGTCGCCGTGCCCGCCATCGTTTGATCGGTGCCACGGTTTTGGTCATCATCGGCGTTGTCGGATTCCCTTTGGTGTTTGACACGCAACCCCGTCCTGTATCGGTGGACATCGCCGTCGATATTCCCGACCGCATCAAAACTAAACCCATGGTGTCTGCGAGCTCTGCCACCAAGCAGACGCCGTTGGCGACGGATGCAGCATTGAGTCCTAAAGAAGAAGTGGTTGCTTCTGCCAAAAAAGAAGTAGCGTCAACGCCAACAGCAAGTCAGACGGCGGTTGCCACGACTCCAGTCCTCTCACCCACATCAACTAAAACAGCTGAACCAGCTAAAACTCCAGAGCCTGCAGTAGTGGCTGCGCCAACAGCTAGCGCTGCAGTTGACGGCCCTCGCTTCGTAGTCCAAATCGGCGCATTTGCGGAAGACTCCAAAGTCAAGGAAGTACGTCTCAAATTAGAAAAAGCTGGGTTCAAGACGTATACCAATGTGGCCAACACCAAAGACGGCCCACGCACACGTGTGCGTGTCGGCCCTTTTGCCAGCAAAGACGAAGCCGAAAAAATGGCCAATAAGATCAAGCAGTTGCAGTTGCAGCCGCAAGTCTTGACGCTGTGATTGCATGATGCAAGCGCTAGGGTCTGTGGACTGGATTCTGCTGGCCGTGCTGGGCTTTTCGATGGTGCTGGGGCTGTGGCGTGGCATCGTGCAAGAAGTCTTGTCACTCGCAGGTTGGGTGGCAGCTTTTTATCTGGCGCAGTATTACGCCCCCAACATGGCGCAGTGGTTGCCGATGGAAGGCAGCAGCGAAATGTTGCGTTTTGCAGCGGGCTTCGTGGTGGTTTTTGTGGGCGTTTTGATCGCGCAAGTGCTCATCACCGGCGTGATCAAAAAAATGCTGTCAGTGGTAGGCCTTGGCGTGCTCGATAGACTGCTCGGTAGTTTGTTTGGCGCCTTGCGTGGCATTGTGATTTTGTTGGCTGCAACCGTGTTGGTGGGTATGACCCCGATGCGCGAGTCTGAGGCTTGGCAACAAGCCCAAGGGGCCAAGTGGTTAAAAGCACTTTTGCATGTGTGTAAGCCGGCTTTGCCGGCAGACTTTGGAAAGTACATCACCTAATGTGTGGAATCGTCGGCGTTGCTAGCAACGCACCAGTGAACCAATTGATCTACGACGCTTTGTTGCTCTTGCAGCACCGTGGCCAAGATGCTGCAGGCATCGTCACCCAGCTCGACCGTAAATTTTTCATGCACAAAGAAAAAGGCATGGTGCGTGATGTGTTTCGCACACGCAATATGCGTGCATTGCCTGGCAATAATGGCTTGGGCCAAGTGCGATACCCCACTGCGGGCAATGCATTTAGTGAAGAAGAAGCGCAACCTTTTTATGTCAACGCACCGTTTGGTTTGGTGTTGGTGCACAACGGTAACTTAACCAATGCCCACGCGCTGAAAGCGGAGCTCTTCACGCAAGACCATCGCCACATCAATACAGAGAGTGATTCAGAAGTTCTGCTCAATGTGCTGGCGCATGAATTAGAAAAAACCACCCGTGGGTTAACGCTCAACCCTGCCGATGTATTCGAAGCGGTGCGTCGCGTGCACAGGCGCGTGCAAGGTTCGTATGCGGTGGTGGCCATGATTGCTGGCCACGGATTGTTAGCGTTTCGCGATCCATTTGGCATTCGTCCTTTGTGTTTGGGTCGAGGCAAAGATGGCACCTACATGGTGGCCAGCGAATCAGTTGCCTTGGACGGAACCGGCCATGTGTTTGAACGTGACATCGCACCAGGTGAGGCGGTCTATATTGACTTACATGGCAAGTTATCCACCAAACAATGTGCAGATGCCCCCCAACTCAAGCCCTGTATTTTTGAATTTGTGTATTTGGCCCGACCTGACTCGACGATGGATGGCATGTCGGTTTACCAAGCGCGTTTGAACTTGGGCGAGACCTTGGCCAAGCGCGTGGTCTCCACCGTGCCGCCGAATGAAATCGATGTGATCATTCCAATTCCAGAATCCAGCCGACCCAGTGCCACGCAACTTGCGCATTTGTTGGGTGTTCCTTATCGCGAAGGTTTTGTCAAAAACCGTTATGTGGGTCGCACCTTCATCATGCCTGGCCAAGGCGTGCGTAAAAAATCGGTGCGACAAAAACTCAATGTGATTGCGAGTGAATTTAAAGGCCGCAATGTGTTGTTGGTCGATGACTCGATCGTGCGCGGTACCACCAGTCGCGAGATTGTGCAAATGGCGCGCGACGCTGGTGCGCGCAAAGTGTATTTGGCTAGTGCTGCGCCTCCTGTGCGTTTTCCCAATGTGTATGGCATTGACATGCCAACACCCCAAGAGCTGGTGGCACATAACCGCAGCATTGAAGAGATACGCGAGCTCATCGGTTGCGATGCCTTGATTTACCAAGACGTCGACGCTATGAAACAAGCCGTGCGCAGCGCGCAGTCGGTGGGCAGTGCGCCTCTCGATGGATTCGACGCGTCTTGCTTTGATGGTGTGTATGTGGCGGGTGACGTCACAGCGCAAGACATCGCCAAATTGAATGAAAACCGTGTAAGTCAAGAAGAGGGCGATGAAGACCATTCGCGCTTGGCTTTGCCCAACGCCTCGGAGTAATTGATATGAGTCGCCATCCCTTACCTGATAACCTGCACCTAGACACCTTGGCCGTGCGCGCCGCGGTTGATAAAAGCCAATACGGCGAGAACTCAGAAGCCCTCTACCTGACATCGAGCTTTACGCAACCTGATTGCGAAACCGCTGCCAGACGCTTTTCCGGTGAAGAAGATGGATTTATTTATTCACGCTTCACCAACCCCACCACCGCGAGTATGGAAATTCGTTTGGCTGCCTTGGAAGGTTCCGAGGCTTGCATAGGCACTTCCAGCGGTATGGCTGCTGTGTTGTTGTTGTGCATGGCCTTACTCAAAAGCGGTGACCATGTGGTGTGTTCACGTTCGGTATTTGGTTCCACCATCAAGTTGCTGGGTTCTGAGTTCGCTAAGTTTGGCGTGACCACCAGTTTTGTGTCGCAAACCGATGTCAACGCTTGGAAGCAAGCGATGCAGCCCAACACCAAGCTCTTGTTTGCTGAAACACCCACCAACCCATTAACTGAGGTGTGCGATATCCGCGCATTGGCCGATATCGCCCACAACGCGGGCGCTGTTTTGGCAGTCGATAACTGTTTTTGCACGCCTGCCCTACAACGTCCGATTGATTTCGGCGCAGACGTCGTCGTGCATTCCGGCACCAAATACCTTGACGGCCAAGGCCGCGTAGTCGCTGGCGCTTTGTGTGC
>CANBZB010000108.1 GCA_947373745.1 Burkholderiales bacterium
CACAACAGACGGAGCCACCCGCGAAATTCCCCTGCAAGGTTGCTTTATCGCCATCGGCCACCAGCCAAACACAGACATTTTTGCTGGGCAAATTGACATGAAAGACGGCTACATCGTCACCCGCAGCGGCTTGCAAGGCTTTGCCACCATGACCAGCGTACCTGGCATTTTTGCTGCTGGCGACGTGCAAGACCATATTTACCGACAAGCCATTACCAGCGCAGGCACAGGCTGCATGGCCGCTTTGGACGCCCAGCGCTTCTTGGAGCAAGGCGCACATTGAGTTTTTGGCTATAATCGTGGGCTTTGCTGGAATGGGCTAGTCCCTGCTTTTGGCTTATACGGGCGTTTTAAATGCACCGATGTCGACGAAGTTAGGGGTTAGATCAAGCAGCAATTTCGGGTTACCGCCACCCTTTCTGGCGAGGTGAGGGACTGACGACAGTCAGTTCCGTTTAGAAAATCATGGAGTGTCCACATGGCACGCGTATGTGAAGTAACGGGCAAAGGCCCGATGACGGGAAACAATGTTTCCCACGCCAACAACAAAACCAAGCGCAGGTTCTTACCGAACCTGCAATACCGCCGTTTCTGGGTCGAGACCGAGAACCGTTGGGTTCGTCTTCGCGTCTCTAGCGCTGCTTTGCGCTTGATCGACAAAAACGGCATTGACTCTGTGCTCGCAGACTTGCGCGCCCGCGGTCAAGCTTGATTCACACCATTTAAAAGGAAAAGATCATGGCATCCAAAGGCGGACGCGAAAAAATCAAGCTGGAATCCAGCGCTGGCACCGGTCACTTCTACACGACCAGCAAAAACAAGAAAACCATGCCCGAGAAAATGACGATCATGAAGTTTGATCCCAAAGCTCGCAAGCACGTGGAATACAAAGAAACCAAGTTGAAGTAATTTGGCTTTGCACAACAAAAAACCCGCCTCGGCGGGTTTTTTGTTGTCAGTCGTAGTTAGCCTGATATTTGATGTGAGCCAATCAATCGCCTAAGGATCTAGCAACTTAGGCACGAACAGCACGCAAGCCGACGGCGAACTCTTGCAAAGCAGCGATGCCGCTGGCCTCAGCGCGCTTGCACCACGCTTGCAGGTCTTTGGTCAGTTGCTCACGGTTTAAATGGGTGTTGAGCCACAGTTGGCGCAACTCTTCGCGCATGGACACCATGGTGTCAATATTAGGCATCGCAGCGCGGGCTTGGTTGATTTGCTCCATGACCCGGGAAGGAATTTTTTCGAAATCACGGTGCATCCAGCGCTTGGCTGCTGCCAAGACGGAGTCAGCGGGCATGGAAGGCAAAGCCGCTATTTCTTGATTGAGTTCCAAGCGCAGTTGGCGGGCGTAATTAGCCATCACTTCGTAGCGGTTGGCGATGACCGCTTCAAGGGTTTTTTCGTCGGCTACAGGTTGGATATCGCCGAAAGCAAGCTTGGGAGGCGTCTTTTTGACGCTGGCCAATCCAAAGGCTTGCAAGATGCGGATGTAAGCCCAGCCCAAATCGAACTCATAAGGCTTGACCGACAACTTGGCGGATGTGGGATAGGTGTGGTGGTTGTTATGCAACTCCTCACCACCAATGATGATGCCCCAAGGGACGAGATTGGTGCTGGCGTCATGCGCCTCGAAATTGCGATAACCCCAGTAATGCCCAGCACCGTTGATGATGCCGGCGGCCGTCACAGGGATCCACATCATTTGCACGGCCCACACGGTCAAGCCCAAAGCGCCAAACAAAGCCAAGTCGATGATCAGCATGATCGCGACGCCTTGCCATGAAAAACGGGTGTAGATGTTTCTTTCCACCCAGTCGTTGGGTGTGCCGTGTCCATAACGGTCCAAGGTTTCTTGGTTTTTGGATTCTTTGCGGTACAACTCAGCGCCAGTGAACAAAACTGTTTTGATGCCATGCACATGCGGGCTGTGGGGATCCTCAGCCTGCTCGCACTTTGCATGGTGTTTGCGATGAATGGCCGTCCATTCTTTGGTCACTTGGCCCGTGGTGAGCCACAACCACATGCGGAAAAAATGCGCTGGTAATGGGTGCAGGTCTAGCGCGCGGTGGGCGCTATGGCGGTGTAAATAAATCGTGACACTGGCGATAGTGATGTGGGTGAGCACTAACGTCGCCAAAAGAACTTGCCAACCTGACAAGTCCAGCATGCCGTGGATGAGCCAATTCAGGGTGGCATCAACCCAAGGCGAGTCTAAAAATAACATGCGGTGCTTTCAATTCCGTAGATAAAACCATTCTACTTGGCGGTCCACGCGGCGGCAAAGAAGCCATCGCTGGCATGTAGATGCGGCCATAAGCGCAAAAACAACCCGTCGGCTGAACATAAAGACGCCGCGTCAGTGACTTTCAAGGCCTGTAAAGTCTCTGAGACAGACAGCGGCGTAAATTCAGGATGCGCCGCGCTAAATGCTTGGGCAATCGCCTCGTTTTCTTCTGGCAACAAACTACAGGTGGCGTACACCAACCGTCCGCCAGACTTCAACAAGCGTGCGGCACTGGCCAAGATAGCCGTTTGTTTGACAGTGAGTTCCGCCACCGATTGCGGCGACTGACGCCACTTCAAGTCAGGGTTGCGGCGCAAAGTTCCCAAACCAGAGCAAGGCGCGTCGACCAACACGCGGTCCATCTTGCCGCTGAGGCGTTTGATGCGGTCGTCTCGCTCGTGGGCAATGGCAGCGGGATGGACGTTCGACAACTTGCTGCGGGCGAGTCGCGGTTTCAAAGCCTCCAAGCGATGGCCCGAGGTGTCAAACGCATACAAGCGCCCAGTACTTCGCATGGACGCACCGATCGCCAAAGTTTTACCGCCGGCACCGGCACAAAAGTCACACACCATTTCGCCACGCTTGGCGTCTAGCAACAAGGCCAACAATTGAGAGCCTTCGTCTTGCACTTCTACTGCGCCACGGGCAAACAAATCGAGTTGCGACAAAGCGGGCTTGCCTTGGATACGCAGACCCCAGGGAGAAAACGGCGTAGGCGTTGCTTGAATGCCCGCTGCCTTGAGTTCTTTTTGCACATCTTCACGCTTGTCGGTGAAGGTGTTGACACGCAAATCTAGGGGGGCAGACGCATTGAGTTGCGCCACCAAAGGCCAAAACCCGTCGCCCACTTGCGCCTTCAACGGCTCGACCAACCATTCGGGCAGGTTGTGGCGGTGGCGCTCCAACAAATCCGACGTTTGTACTTTGGTACAGGCTTCCAACCAAGCGGCCTCTTGTTTGTTGAGCGCGCCAAATAGAAAGTCGAGCGGGTTGTTGCTAGGCCTTGCATGGCGGTTGTGTGCGGCTTGCTTGGCAGCGGCGTATTTGGCAGCGGAAGGCTTCACCGACGTGCCGTCATTCGCCACAGACTCAGAAGCAGGCCTATTCGCCGTGTTTTGTAAATGGTCGGCAAACCCCAAAATCGCCAAGCGCCTTTCCTTCGGCCCTGAGCCAGATGGCGCCAAGTGGTCGTAGCGCAACTTGTTGCGCAAGACGTTGTAAGTGGTTTCAGCCAAGGCCGCACGCTCGCGTGGGCCAAAGGCATAGGTTTTACGGTAGTCCCTGAAAAACTTGGACACCACCGCGTCGGCGGGGTGGTCAAACTTCAGGGTCAGGCGGACAAGCTCAGTACAAGCTTCTAACAGGGCGTTGGGATGCATGCCTGCATTGTCCCACCCCCAGCTTTAAGCAAAAACGCCAGCTGTGTCTTGCATATGCACAGAGACTTCACCCAAATGGTGGAGGCTGTCGCCAAAAGTCATCTCGAGCTGCGTCAGCTTCTTAAAGTAATGGCTAACGATGTACTCGTCCGTTACCCCAATACCGCCATGCAACTGCACCGCTTCTTGCCCAATGTGGCGCATGGAACGGCCAATTTGGTATTTGGCGCGGCTCATGGCGCGGCTGCGTTCTATGGGGCTGTCGTTGAGCTTTAACGTAGCGTAGTAGCTCATGGAACGGCCTAATTCGAGTTGCATTTTCATATCCGAGACACGATGGCGCAGGGCTTGAAAGCTCGCAATCGCCACACCAAACTGTTTGCGTGTGTTCATGTACTCGACCGTGATGGCCAGGGTTTTGTCCATCACACCCACAGCTTCGGCACACAAAGCAGCAATGCCTATGTCCACGGCATGCGCCACAGCCTCTTGGCCCTTGAGGCTTACCAACGCTGCAGGGGCGTTACTCAGAACCACCTCCGCTGCACGGCTGCCGTCTTGGGTGACGTACCCACGTGTCGTCACGCCGCTTGCACCTTTGGTCACCAAGAACAAAGCCAAAGAACCGTTAGCCATAGCGGGCACCAGCCAAGCGTCTGCCTTGTCACCTGCAGCCACCACGCTCTTGGCGCCAGTAACTGTCCAAGCATCGCCTGCGGCTTTGGCTTGTGTCTCGCAGACAGTGGGGTTGTAACGTGCTTTGCGTTCTTGGTGCGCCAGCACCACCAAGGCCTCGCCACCAGCCACCTTCGCGCACCATTCGGTTTGCATCGCAGGTGGGGCGTAGTGAGACAAAACAGCGCCAGCAATCAAGGTGTGCGCCAAGGGTTCGAGCACGATGCCGCGTCCCAGCTCTTCCATCACCACCATGCCTTCGACGGGGCCCATGCCCAATCCGCCGAGTTCTTCGGGAATGTACAAACCGCCCAAGCCAAGTTCGGCTAGTTCGTCAAAGGCAGCGCGGGAGAAACCACCCTCCGCCACGATCTTTTTACGGCGTTCAAAGTCGTAGCCTTTGTCCACCCATTTGCGAACGGCGTCGCGCAGTTGTTCTTGTTCGTCAGAAAAATTGAAGTCCATGATTTATCCCAGTACGGTTTGCGCGACGATGTTGCGTTGCACTTCGTTAGAACCACCGTAAATCGTGGTTTTACGCATATTGAAGTAGGTAGACGCCAAGGGCGCGTTGTGCGGAGTGCCGCCCAGCCACAAACTGTTGAGCGCGACATCGCCTTGCCATCCGGCTTGCATGGCTTCTTCGATAAAGGGCAAGCTGGCGGGGCCTGCGGCCAGCATCATGAGTTCGCTATAGCGTTGCTGAATTTCGCTGCCGCGGATTTTGAGTAAGCCTGCAATGTCCAAAGTCTGTTTGCCCGATTTCTCAGCGGACAACACGCGTAACACCAGCATCTCAAGCGCGACAACGTCAACTTCTAGCTTGGCAATTTCATCGCGGAAACGCAGCGCTTCTGCGCCACCTGTCGCTGGGTCGTACACGCCTTCGGCTTTGGCGACGCGCTTCAAACGCTCCAACTCGCGCTTGGCGCGGTTGACGTCGGCGATGTTGGTACGTTCGTGCGCCAACAAATGCTTGGCGTAAGTCCAGCCTTTATTCTCTTCACCGATCAGGTTTTCAGCGGGTACTTTGACATTGTCAAACCACACCTCATTGACCTCGCATTCGCCGTCGAGCAGTTTGATCGGGCGCACTGTCACGCCAGGAGACTTCATATCGATCAGCAAAAAGGAAATGCCTGTTTGCGGTTTACCTTCATTGCTGGTGCGTACCAAGCAGAAGATCCATTCACCGTATTGGCCCAAAGTGGTCCACGTTTTTTGGCCATTCACCACATAGTGGTCGCCCACGCGCTCTGCGCGGGTTTTGACCGACGCGAGGTCTGAGCCTGAACCAGGCTCGCTATAACCTTGGCTCCACCACACTTCGCCACTGGCGATACCGGGTAAAAAGCGCTGCTGCTGCTCAGGCGTACCAAAGGCCATGATCACAGGCGCCACCATCACAGGGCCAAAAGGCACAACGCGCGGTGCGCCCGCCAAAGCGCATTCTTCTTCGAACAGATGCTTTTGTACGGCAGTCCAACCAGGACCACCAAATTGCGTGGGCCAGCCATAGCCCAGCCAATTCTTCTTGCCCAAAATACGGGCCCACTGCTGCATGTCCTCACGCGTCAAACGCAGGGCGTTGTGCACCTTGTGTGAGAGTTCTTTAGGCAAACTCGCGTGCACCCAAGCACGCACCTCTTGGCGAAACGCCTCTTCTTCTGGGGTAAAGGCCAAATCCATGTGGGGAATTCCTTATGAGCTTTGATTGGTAGTTCTTTAGCGTGTTGTTTTTAATTAGCTGCGTTGACCAGCTTTTCTTTACTAAGCCGGCGCATTATCCAAGCAATCGGCAATTTTTAGCACGACCGTGCTCTTTTTCCTGCCCATAGCGCTATAAATGCGGGCAAACCCCGATCGATAATGCACCCCGCATGAAAAACATCGTGATCCTCATCTCCGGCGATGGCTCCAATATGGACGCCATCATCCGCGCCGCCAAAGCCCAACATTGGGAAAAACACTTGCATGCGAAAGTAGCAGCCGTCATAAGCAACAGACCATCGGCCAAGGGTTTAGGCCTCGCCCAGCACCACGGTGTCACAACCCAAGTGGTCGATCACACCAGTTTCGCCAATGCCGCCAATCCCAGAGAAGCCTTTGACACGGCACTAATAAAAGAGATAGACCAACACGCTCCCGCCTTGGTTGTGCTGGCTGGCTTCATGCGCATCTTGACGCCGATGTTCGTGGCCCATTACGCAGGGCGTTTGGTCAATATCCACCCCTCCCTGCTACCCGCGTTTCCTGGTCTGCACACCCACCAACGCGCCATCGAAGCAGGCTGTCAATTTGCCGGGGCGACAGTACATCAGGTAAGCGCCGAGTTAGACCATGGCCCCATATTGACGCAAGCGGTAGTACCAGTAATGGAAGACGACACGCCAGAAAGTTTGGGCGCAAGAGTGCTCACGCAAGAGCACTTGATATACCCAGCCACGATTGCAAAGCTTTTAGGTAATTGAAAAGCAACGCCCTAGGCCAAGAAAATAAAGATGGCCGTTCATGTATTGGCCAAACCTACAACCCGTAGGCGAGGCAGCTGGCTGCGGCTGACGATTTATCGGTACCCCATGAGGAAGCCGCAGTCAGCTGTCTCGCCGGAGCGAATTCAAAAGTCAAGAACCCAAAAAGCGTCAGGCCACCAACCGAGAACTCTTAGGCACATGCGCCAACAAAAACTCCATCTGGTCCGCCAAAATCCGCCGATTACGCAAAATAAAGTCTTCCCACAAACTAGGAATATAGGGCGTATAGAGCAAAGGCATATGGGCCTGCTCCGGCGTACGGTTGCCCTTGCGGTGATTGCATGACTTACACGCTGTCACCACATTCATCCAGTGGTCCTTGCCGTTTTGGCCCAAAGGCGTGATGTGCTCGCGCGTTAACTCCGACTCGTGAAAAT
>CANBZB010000109.1 GCA_947373745.1 Burkholderiales bacterium
GCCGCGGGCAAGCTAACCGCGTCTCCCATCACCCAAGGCGTTGCCGCCATCTCGGTCGGCATGTTGGGCGCCTTGCCCCTGCTGGATTTGGAATACACAGAAGACTCTGCCTGCGACACCGACATGAATGTTGTGATGACCGCAGACGGCAATTTTGTGGAAGTGCAGGGCACCGCCGAAGGTGCGCCATTCAGCCGCGACCAAATGAACGCCTTACTGGCCTTGGCCGAAAAAGGCATTGGCGAACTCATCGCCATGCAACAAGCTGCATTGAAGGGCTAATAGATGAAGCGGATTGTTTTGGCGTCCAACAACGCCGGCAAGTTAGCCGAGTTGCAAGCCATGTTTGCGCCTCTGGGCGTGGAGTTGGTCAAGCAGGGCGATTTAAATATTCCGGAAGCTGAGGAACCCTTTCACACTTTTGTTGAAAACGCCTTAGCCAAAGCCCGTCATGCTTCGCGTTACGCGGGATTGCCTGCGGTAGCTGACGATGCGGGCTTGTGTGTTGATGCATTTGGCGGCTTGCCGGGTGTGCAAACCGCGTATTACTGCACCCAATATGGCTATGAAAAAAGCGACGATAACAATGTGCGCGCTTTATTGGAGCAAATGCAAAACGTCGACAACCGTCGTGCAGTTTTGGTCAGCACTTTGGTCGCTGTCAAACACCCCGACGATCCGGAGCCTTTGATTGCGGTTGGACGTGCCGTTGGCGAAATTACCCGCCAACCCATTGGCGATAACGGTTTTGGCTTTGACCCCATCATGTACATCCCGCGCTTTGGCAAAACTTTTGCGCAGTTGCCCGTGGACGTTAAAAACGAGAACAGCCATCGCGGGCAATCGTCCAGACAAATGCTGGCGCTCATGCGCGAGCGTTGGTTTGGCGGTTAAGTTGCTGCAAGAAGCACCCGTTGTGCGTTTGGTATTCGTATGAGCCAAGACATCCAACATCTGATGCGCCCCGGCACGCTGTCGCTGAGCAGTTTGCCGCCGCTCTCTTTGTACGTGCACTTGCCTTGGTGTTTGAAGAAGTGCCCCTATTGCGATTTCAATTCGCATGAGTGGCAAAGTGGTGTCAGCGGAGAGTTGCCAGAGCAACGTTATTTAGACGCCTTGTGTGCCGATCTTGAACATAGCTTGCCCTTGATTTGGGGGCGTGCGGTGCACAGCATTTTTATTGGCGGAGGGACGCCAAGTCTGTTTTCGCCACAGGCGATTGACCGGTTGATCAGTGACTTACGCGCGCGCTTGAACCTAGAAGCTGATTGTGAAATCACGCTAGAAGCCAACCCAGGCACTTTTGAGAAAGACCGATTCAAAGCCTTTCGTTTGGCAGGTGTCACGCGTCTCTCTATTGGTGTGCAAAGTTTTAATGATGCGCACCTCAAAGCCTTAGGTCGAGTGCATGACCGTGCCCAAGCCATGGCGGCCGTTGATGAGGCCGCCAGTGCATTCGATACTTTCAACCTCGATTTGATGTACGCCTTGCCAGGGCAAACGTTGGCTAATCTGGAAGAAGACTTAGACACATTGCTAGCGTTTGAACCGCCGCATGTGTCGGTCTATCACCTGACGATTGAGCCCAATACGGTCTTCGCCAAATTTCCGCCACAAGTGCCGCAAGACGACGATGCTTACGCCATGCTTGATCGCATCACTGAGCGGACGGCCTTGGCAGGTATGCAAAGGTATGAAGTCTCTGCCTATGCCAAGCCGAATCACCGTTGCTGGCACAACCTGAACTATTGGCAGTTTGGCGATTACCTCGGGATTGGCGCTGGCGCGCACAGCAAGCTGAGTTTTGCGCACCGTATCGTGCGCCAAGTGCGTCACCGCGATCCGCGCATGTTTATGGACCATGCGTTGGATGCTTCGCGTGCGGAACGCGCCGTGTCGCAAAGCGAAGAAGTTGCCCGCGCGGATTTGCCGTTTGAGTTCATGCTCAACGCATTGCGCTTACCGGATGGCTTTTTGTTGGCTGACTTTACCGAGCGAACTGGGTTGCCGGTGACGGTTTTGCAGTCTGCGCTCAGTCATGCTGAACAAAAAGGCTTGATTACCCGTGACCTGCAACGGGTGGTGCCGACAGTGCGTGGATTTGATTTTTTAAGTGATTTGCAGGCCTTGTTTTTGCCTGAAAAGTGATTTGCGCAAGTCGATAGTGCAAACATATTACAATCTCGCCTTGAATTTCAACACGGAAGCTTGGCAGAGCGGTTGAATGCACCGGTCTTGAAAACCGGCGAGGATGTGAGTCCTCCGTGAGTTCGAATCTCACAGCTTCCGCCAGTGATTCAATGAATTACATATTTCGACTTCTTGCCATTACGTTGCTTATTCAGAGCGCTTATGCTAAAAGTAACAAATCTGTGCAAAACCCTGAAAATTGGAACTTAACAGTAGTTGAGATGTTGATGTATCCGGGAAGTGCGGTGCAATACAACCAGACTGTTTTAGCGACATACGATTCGCAGTCTCAGTGCGAGTTAGCTAGGAAAACCATACATACAAAGTTTAATTCTTCAGCAAAATGCATTCTGAAGAAAAAGACTAAGGTGAATATTTAAATACTTACCTTAGTCTTAATAAAGTTAACGCAAAACATCAAACAAATTGTTATAACTATCTGTCCAAGCCTTTAGTTTTGGCAGAGTTTCAATCTGCTTGTAGTCTTGGGCTTTCTGTAATGAGGCAATGAGTTTTTTGTTATTGGTTACCACTACAAAATCTGTTCGGTAAAGATCGTCCTCAGTAGGGCGATTGGCAATTAACACTGCTTCCATGCCTTCCTTGTCGGCAATTAGCTTCACCATAGGCGCTAAGTTGATTAAGCGGTTAGTCACGTTATAAACAATCGCACCATCTTCTCTGATTTGCTTTTTGTATCCACGCAGAGCCTCTACTGTCATCAAATGCATGGGTATGGAGTCTGAAGAAAACGCATCGACGCTGAGCATGTGGAATTGATTAGGTTGCTCTCTTTCCAAGCTTAAACGTCCATCGCCCACCAAATAATCTATCTTTGATTTAGAAGTTGATAAGTACCAAAAATATTTCTTAGCAATATCGATCACGGCAGGAACCAACTCGTAGATACGGAAGCTATCGGTATCGCGGCCATATGAGGTCAAGATGCCAATGCCTAAACCCAATATGCCCACGCGAATCGATGGCTCTTCTTGTTGGTAAAAGGTAATTGTTTGTGCAATACCAGTGCTCGGACCAAAATAGCTGACAGGCTTGGCGCGCAAGGGTTCATACGTGTGCTCCCAGCCGTGGCTGATGACGCCGTGGTAGAGGTCACGATAGGACTCTGGCGTATTATTTTTGTCTGACTCCGACACCCTTAAAGTGCCGTAGAAATCTCTGTGCTCTAAAAGCGTTTCTTCAGAACTACGCGAGTATTCCCAAAGTAGCCAACCCATGGCACACGTTAAAGCTAAGGCGCAAGCAATCAAAGTCGAATTAACTTTGGTCGTGATAGTTGATGAAGGCGCACGCCACATCACATAGCTAGCCAGTAGACCGCAGGAAATAAGCGCCAAAGGAAGTTCAGCGAAAGAGTCAAACACCAAAGGTGCTAACAGACCCACCATTAACCCTCCGGCAGCTCCGCCGATGGATAAGCAAAGATAAAACTGAGTGATGTATTGCGTTGCAGGGCGAAGAGCGGCCAATTCACCATGACAAAACATGCAGCCCACAAAAAGCAAAATGCAAAACAGCGGCAGTGCGAGATAAATATTCATGGTGGATGCGTATCCCTGATACATGCCGTATACCGTTGTAAGAAGTAAGGCAAACAACACAGGAATAAAAACTTGACGTGAATACCAACCGCTTTTGCCACGCGAACTGCCAACGTCGAATACCAAAATAAACGTTACCAAATAAAGCACCAGAGGAACTATCCACAAAAATGGAACGGAGGCGATGTTTTGGGTAATGTGATTCGTAAAAGACAGAAGCAAGACTGACCCAAGCGTAGCTAACAACAGCCAAAGTGTGTAATCTTGTTTGCTAGGCGCTTTCTCTGCTACTTCTGGCGTGGCAGAACTGGATTTAGGTATGTCAACAATAACTTCATGCCGATTTGAATGCCAAGCAGACACGACGATAAGCAATGCGTAGACGATATAGACGCCACTCCACAACCACGCTTGGCTATGTAAATCAATATGCGGTTCGATGAGAGGTGGGTAAGCCAGCAAAGACAAAAGTGAAGCAAAGTTAGAAAGTGCAAATAGCCTATAAACCTTAGCTTGCGGGTAGCACCTAGCAAACCAAGCTTGCACCAATGGTCCTGTGGTGGAAAGTAGTAGATAGGGCAAACCCACTGTTACCAGGAGCAGTAACAAAATTCTTGTAGAAGGTTCCGTGTCTGCGGCAGGCTTCCAAACATCACTTGCAATGATGGGAAGCCAAATGAGAGAAATAACCACTACCACTGAATGAAAAATAGCTTGTGTACGTTTGGATAGTTTGCGCACCACAAAGTCTGCATACCAATAACCCAAAAGCAAAATCATCTGGAAGAAAACCATGCACGTAGTCCACACAGCCGATGAGCCGCCAAACCAAGGCAGTATTTGCTTGGCAATGATGGGTTGAACCATGAACAAGAGAAACGCGCTGGTGAAGATCGTGACTGAGAAGTAAATCATGGGGATAAGGTTTTGAGGAGATTAATCAAAAGGCTAATTAACAGTGATGCAAAACAACAAACCCACCAACGGTGGGTTTGTTGTTTTGCTAAAAATAATCAATTAAAAATTAGAAATACATCAAATCTTTAAGGTCGTTAATGATTCGGTCTAAAAACTTCTGCGAACCATATGACTCTTGGAGTACATCTCGTTGGCTCAGACGTTTATAAAGAAAGTTGTCCTTTTTTAAGCCACTAATGACTTCGTCCATGACGGGCTTGTTATTTTGAAGTGCCATGAATGCATCCACTTCATCAGAAAGCTTATGGGTAGATAGCGTTCCTTTGGTATCAGTAGCTTTAGAGGCAGACTCTTCAGAATCCACTAATTTTCTGACTGTAATTAAGGTAAGAATCTGACGGTTGTAATCCAAAGTGACTTGCTTTTTGAAAAAATACTGAAGGACTGGTATGTCTTGCAACACAGGCACACCATTTTGAGACTGATCCTTCTCACGTTCAATCAATCCGTTCAATATGAAAGTTTGACCAAACTTAACCATTGCTGCTGCATTGACAGAATTTCGCGTAAGGTGCAGGGCAACGTTGGAGGAGTCTGGGTTATCTTCAATAAAAGAACGTGATGCCCTGATATTAAGCAAGACATGGTCATTATCTAAAAAGGTGGGCGTAATAGACAAAACCACACCAATAGATTTGTCAACCAAAGTGCTTACGCCTCCGGCTGTTCCGGAGACTTTAATAGATAAATTACCACCACTGAAGAAAACAGAAGGTAAGCGGTCAACTGCAGCTAATGTGGGCCTAGCGATTACTTCATTCTTTGTATACAGCGCATTGGCTATATTCATAGAGTAGTTTAAAAATCCTGTGGTAACAGACGCTGTAGCGCCAACGGGTGCCGCTGTTACATCGCTAGCAATTGTGTTGTAGAGCTGTGATGTTTTGGTGATGGTCCCATCCGTGGCTTGAGTAAGGCTGCGGCCTAGGTTTAGACCATCCAACAGATTGATACCGAAACTTTTTTGAATTGTTTCTTCTGTACGAATCATCGTGACTTCGATCATTGCGCTTGGAGGTCTTTCTCCTGGGCAAGGTGCAGGCAATGTGACAGCATTAGCATTTTCTTCATTGATGGGCAAAACTCCATTAGAAAGTAGCGGTGTTGCGTCTTTTTCTGAAATAGGTGCCGGTCTTGGGTCGCATCTGAACCAGTTTTTTCGTTCCTCTGAAGATTCAGCCGTTGCAGTTTTTTTATCTAAACTCGCGTCTTTCGTCTTGTCTGCAGGCTCATCAGTTTTGGCTTGAGCCAAAACAATATCACGTGGTTTTAGTTCAGAAGCTCCCGCAGGTTGATAACCTGTTTTAGTTGCTAAGAGTTGATCTACACGTGTAGTAAGGTATCTCGTCTCCTTCTTATTTTTTTCTAACGCAGAGTAGCGCTCTAACATTTCAGCGGCTTCAAGGGGTTGTTTAGCCATTGCGGCTAAAAGCGCTTTCACTCTGAATAATCTAGGATCTTGCCACTTGAGATCATCCAGCTTGGTTGTTGCGAATACCGCAGTTTGAGAGTCGCCACTTAGCATTGCAGCTTGCGCCAAACCAAACAATGCCTCATGCGGCGACTTCTGTTTAGAGTCGACTGCTAAGGCAAATGCTTTCTTTGCTTCGATGTAATTTGCCGAAGACATATATAGCTTGCCTAGTTGTACATAAGCTACGTCAAGAGTTGCGTCTAAACCTATGGCTGTTCTGTACCCCGCTTCAGCGGCAGCAAAACTATCCATTTCACCTTTTTCGTACTTGAGTTGGTATGCAAAGGCGTTAAAGAAATGCAGGGCAGCATTGTTTAAATCGAACTTCAATCCTGTATTGAAAACAGCCTGCGCTTTGTCAAGTTCGCCCTTTTGCAAATACTCTGCACCTGCTTTTAATAATGCTTGCGTTCTGGTCGGTTCAGCTTGCTGGGACTTATTCTCTAGGTCTTTGATAAAACTACCAAAACTGAAGTCACCGTTTATGGAGGAGCATCCTGAGACTACGAGTGCTAGACAAAGTGCTGAAAGAGTGGATGATTTGAGTTTCATTGGAAAAATAAAAGTAATTGAAGCGAATAAGCCTCTCAAATTTAACATGCAAAAAAGTAACATTGGCATCAGTTAAATGATGGATTGGTAATTTTCAAAACCCAAATACCCGTGAGGGTAGAAAAAATAATTAACTATTTACTATCTAGATCTGCCGAATGAGCGATTTGTCACCTTAAAAGCCTATTTCCGATCGAGCAGAAGTCGAAAATGACAGATTAACAAAGAGGTTCTCAATGAACGGCATAAAAGTTCTACTGATAGAAGATGAGCTCAAGATAGCCGAGTTCGTATCCAAAGGACTTAAGGTCGCAGGTGCAGAAGTCACACATGTGACCGATGGAGCGACTGGATTAAAAGTCGCATTGGAAGATGCGCATGATGTTTTGGTTTTAGACATCATGTTGCCAGCTATGAATGGCATCGACTTGATGCGCGAACTACGGCAAAGTGGAAATCTTCGTCCCATCATTAT
>CANBZB010000110.1 GCA_947373745.1 Burkholderiales bacterium
ATTTGCGTCTTTAGGCGCATTGGGACCTTTGATCTCGACACCATCAGGGTTGTTCGATCCGACTTCATGCAAAGCAATGATGTGGGCAACGACTAAACCAAGCAATACCAAAGGCACAGCAATCACGTGGAAGCTGAAGAAGCGGTTCAGCGTTGCGTCGCTCACCACGTAGTCACCACGGATGAGCAAAGCCAAGTCTGGACCAACAAAAGGAATAGCCGCAAACAAGTTCACGATCACTTGTGCGCCCCAGTAGGACATTTGGCCCCAAGGCAGCAAGTAACCCATGAAGGCTTCAGCCATCAGGCACAAGAAGATGGCACAACCGAAGATCCACACCAACTCGCGGGGCTTGCGGTATGAACCGTAAATCAAACCACGGAACATGTGCATATAGACCACGATGAAGAACGCCGAAGCACCTGTGGAGTGCATATAGCGGATCAACCAGCCCCAAGGCACATCACGCATGATGTATTCAACCGAAGCGAATGCCAAAGTGGCATCCGGCTTGTAGTGCATCACCAAGAAAATTCCAGTGACGATTTGGATTACCAAGACCAACAAGGCCAAGGAACCAAAGAAATAAAAGAAGTTGAAGTTCTTAGGAGCGTAGTACTCCGACAAATGCTCTTTGTAGAGCTTAGATGCGGGGAAGCGGTTGTCTACCCAGTTGAGCAGTTTTTCTGCCACGGGTGCGTCAGGGGAAATCTCTTTGAAGTTAGCCATGTTGTTGCGTCCGATCAGGCTTTTTTGTCTTCACCGATCAGCAACTTGGTGTCTGATAGGTACATGTGTGGCGGAATTTCGAGGTTGTCTGGTGCGGGCTTGTTTTTGTAAACACGGCCCGCCATGTCGAAGGTCGAGCCATGGCAGGGGCACAAGAAACCACCGTTCCAGTCATCAGGCAACGAGGGTTGCGCGCCGATTTGGAATTTGTCTGAAGGCGAGCAGCCCAAGTGCGTGCAAATACCAACAGCAACAAAAATTTCAGGCTTGATAGAACGCGCTTGGTTCAAGGCGTAAGAGGGTGTGAGTTCGCTGGGCTTGCGCTCAGACTTGGGGTCGGCCAACTGCGACTCAGTTTTTTTCAAGGACTCGACCTGCTCGGGGGTGCGTTTGACAATCCAAACGGGCTTGCCGCGCCACTCGACGGTCATTTTTTCACCGGGGGCCAATGCGGAAATGTCTACCTCGACAGCGGCGCCGGCAGCTTTGGCTTTTTCGGAAGGCTGAAACGTACTAACAAACGGGACTGCGACGGCTACGCCGCCCACAGCACCAGCGCAGGTGGAGGCGATCAGCCACGTGCGTTTGCTGCTATCTACTGGGGTGTCACTCATGAAATTCCTCGAGCTTTGTGCCACAAATGGGGTTAACCGCCCATTGTATCCGAGCGGGAAAACCCGAATCAAGCCCCTGAGCCAATCCCCGTGAGCCTTCGGGCTACTGCCAGGGCCTCTAGCAGGCTAGACGGGTCGGCCACCCCCTTGCCGGCTAGGTCAAAAGCGGTCCCGTGGTCGGGGCTGGTGCGCACAAAGGGCAGGCCGAGGGTGATGTTGACCCCCTGCTCCACGCCCAAATACTTGACGGGAATCAGCCCTTGGTCGTGGTACATGGCCACGACCACATCAAATGCGCCGGGCTGCCCTTGCTCAGCGCGCGCGCGCATGAAAACGGTATCGGGCGACCAAGGACCGCTGACATGCATACCCTCTGCCTTGGCAAGTTGTGTGGCCGGCTGGATGATGTCCAGCTCTTCGCGCCCCAACAAACCGCCCTCTCCCGCATGCGGATTAAGACCCGCCACCGCAAGATGCGGCGCACGCCCTGTAAAAGCCAATTCAGCGCGGTGGGTGATGCGCAATGTTTCGAGAATGCTGTCTACCGTGATGGCGTCTATCGCTTGGCGCAGGGGCTGGTGGATGGTGACCAAGACGGTTTTGAGTTCTCGATTGGCCAACATCATGCGCACTGGCAACTGGGCTATCGTTTTGTGCAGGTGTTGGGCTGCCAAAGCTTGCAGCATTTCGGTGTGTCCAGGAAACTTCACGCCCGCCAATGACAGCGCTTCTTTGTGCAGGGGCGCCGTGACGATCGCAGACACCTCGCCGCGCAAAGCGGCTTGGGTCGCCCAGGTGATGCTGTCTGCCGCAAGTTGACCAGCAACGGCACTGATTTTTCCAAAGACGGGAAGTTGCTCTGGCGCTAGCGGGCTTCCCACCTGCTGAATCGAAAGACCCGCTTGCACAGGGATTTGATTGGCCGCCACCACTTGCGACGCCCGTTGCATGACGGCTTTGTCGCCCACCACGATGCAGTTGTGAAATTGTTCGGGCGCTTGGCAAAAGGCCTTGACGATGATCTCGGGCCCAATGCCCGCCGCGTCTCCGATGGTGATGGCGATGGGCTTTTTATCAGCGTGCATGGTCAGTCGGGCGCGCGCACTCAAGCGGGATTGTCGATATCGATGAACTGGTGCGTCAGCCCGAGCATTTGCGCCACATGGCCAGCAACCGCTGGAGCGCCATAACGCTCGGTAGCGTGGTGCCCGCAGGCCAAAAAGGCGACGCCTGTCTCACGCGCCAAATGCGCTTGGGGTTCCGAGATTTCTCCCGTGATGAAAGCGTCAGCGCCAGCCGCAATCGCATCTTCGAAATAGCTTTGGGCGCCGCCAGAGCACCATGCAATTTTTTGTAAGGGCTTGGATTCTTCGCTGACCACCGTGGGGGTTCGACCTAAAGTTTTGGCTATTGCCGCAGCCAAGTCTTGCGCGCTTGCAAAGGCTTGGCCATCACTGCGCCGCCCCAAAAGGCCTAAGTTTTGGTCACCAAAACGGCTCACCACTTCCAAGCCCCATAGCTTGGCGAGTTGCGCGTTGTTGCCCAACTCTGGATGTGCGTCTAGCGGCAAGTGGTAGGCAATCAAATTGATGTCGTGTTGCAACAGGCGTTGTAATCGTTGCTTCATCCAGCCGGTTACCGTGCCATCTTGGCCGCGCCAAAACAATCCGTGGTGTACAAAAATCGCATCGGCTTTGGCGTCGATCGCAGCGTCTATCAGCGCACGGCTTGCTGTCACACCAGACACGATATGGGCGATGCGCTCACGCCCTTCCACCTGCAAACCATTAGGACCGTAGTCTTTGAAGTTATCTGGTTGGAGCACGCCATGCAAGGCGTTGAGCAATTCGGTGCGGCTAATGTCTGTTTTGGGCACGTCTGGCTTTACTTGTTGGCTTTATTCAGCTTGGCACCAGGCCGTTGGGCGGGCGTTACGTCTAAAGACATATCGACATTGCGCCGCTTGATTCGCATTTTGACGGCGTTGCCTGGCGTTTGTGCGGCGATCAAGGTGAGCAACTCGCTGACGTTACGCACGTCTTTTTCGCCTACTGCCAACAGCACATCACCAGGCTTCAAGCCCGCCTTGAAAGCGGGTCCATTTTGCAAAACACCCGTGATGATGACGCCCTCGGTTTGCTTGATGCCAAACGTCTCAGCCAAATCAGAGTTCAACTCGACGGGCTCGACGCCAATCCAACCGCGTGTCACCTGGCCGTCTCGCACCAGGCCCTCCAGTACCTGCCGCGCTGTGTTGACGGGAATGGCGAATCCAATTCCCATATTGCCGCCTGAGCGCGAATAAATAGCGGTGTTGATTCCCAACAAACTGCCGTTCACATCGACCAGAGCGCCGCCCGAATTTCCGGGGTTGATGGCTGCATCGGTCTGGATAAAGTTCTCGAAGGTGTTGATGCCAAGTTGGTTGCGGCCCAAGGCCGAGATGATGCCGCCCGTCACCGTTTGGCCCACACCAAATGGGTTGCCAATCGCCAAAACTTTGTCGCCCACTTGCACGGTGTCGGAATTGCCCATGGCGATGACGGGCAAGCGGTCTAAGGTGATACGCAACACTGCCAAATCGGTGTCTGGATCGGTACCAATGACTTTGGCCGTCGTACGCCGGCTGTCGCTCAAGGTAACTTCGATTTCTTGCGCACCCTCGACCACATGGTTGTTGGTCAAGATGTAGCCTTCGGGGCTGACGATCACACCGCTGCCCAAACCCATTTGCGGGCTGTCGTCTTCGCGATCTCCATAAAAAAACCGAAACCATGGGTCATTGGCCAAAGGATGCGCAGTTCGCGCTTGCGTAGTGGCGATGCTGACCACCGCAGGCGCCGCGCGTTTTGCGGCAGGACTCATGCTGCCGGGCATGACTGTGCCCGCGGCGTTGGAAGGCGCATCCAACAAGGTAACGCCTTGCAAAGAGGGGCGATGGTTTAACCACTCAGGCTTTAGAGTGACGAGCACAAACCACACCGCCAATACAACGGTGACCACTTGTGAAAAAAGCAACCAATATCGTTTCATAAAAATCAAACTAGAGACAACGTTGCTTGTCGAATCGAAGCACTCTTAAGGCGCACTGCCAGGCGCATCTGGTTCAGCCTCAGGCGCTTGGGTATGTTTGATGAACAGCTGCGCAGCCCAAATACCCACCTCATAAAGAATACACATGGGGATCGCCAGCGCCAATTGCGACACCACGTCTGGGGGCGTGATGACCGCGGCGATGACAAAGGCCAACACAATGAAATACGAGCGGAAGTCTTTGAGCTTTTGGATCGAGACAACATTTAAGCGCGCCAGCACGATCACCACAATTGGCACCTCAAATGCCAGACCAAAGGCAATGAACATGGTGATCACAAATCCCAAATACGCTTCGATATCAGGCGCGGCCGTGATGCTCTTTGGCGCAAAGCTTTGGATGAATTTAAAGACCTGGCCAAACACAAAGAAGTAACAAAACGCCACGCCGATAAAAAACAGCAAGGTGCTCGACACCACCAAAGGCAAGACCAGTTTTTTCTCATGCGCGTACAAACCAGGTGCGACGAATGCCCACATTTGATAGAGCACAACAGGAAGCGCCATGAGAAAAGCCGTCATCAACAAAATTTTGAGTGGCACTAAAAACGGCGAAATCACCGAGGTAGCAATCAGCGTCGCGCCAGCAGGCAATTGGGCAATCAAAGGCGCAGCCAAGATGTCGTAGAGCGCGGCAGGACCGGGATAAACCGACAAGGCCACAGCTGCTACGCCGATGGCGATACAAGCTTTGACCAAACGGTCCCGAAGCTCAACCAGATGCTGAACGAAAGGTTGCTCGCTACCGGCGAGCTCGTCTTTGGGAGGGCTATCAGACATTCGCTTTTACACCGGGACGAAACTTAGCAACGCGGGCCGCTCCAGACAAAGCCTTGGTACGCACACCCATACGGGCTTTGTACCAATGGGGCGTCGCGCCGCGTTTGAGGCGCCATTTTTTCTTAGGGTTTTGGTATTGAGGAACGGGCGTGGTGACATTGGCCGCCCAACTTTCACCGGTTAATTGCGCTGTGGTGTCAGCCCAGTCTTTCTCAAATTCGTTGCTGGCGGTTTGAACCGAGTTTTGAACGTCGCGGGCAGCGTTCTCCACGCTGTCTTTCATCTTCTTTAACTCTTCCAAGTCCATGGAACGGTTGACTTCGGCCTTGACGTCGGCCACATAGCGCTGAGCTTTGCCAATTAATGCGCCCAAGGTACGGGCCACAGCTGGCAGTTTTTCGGGCCCGATGACGACCAATGCCACGGCACCAATGAGTGCCATTTTGGAAATACCAAGATCAATCACAGCGAACGATCACACACGTCTTAAGACTTGTGTTTGACTTCTACGTCAATGGTGTTTTTTTCAGTTGCGCTAGGGGTACCGGCCACAGCAGGCGCTGGGGCAGCAGATTTTTCTTCTGGGGGCGTGCCGCCCTCTTTCATGCCGTCTTTAAAGCCTTTGACAGCGCCACCCAGGTCTGAACCCAAATTGCGCAGCTTCTTGGTACCAAAGACCAACATCACGATCACGAGCACGATCAACCAGTGCCAAAGCGAAAACGAACCCATACGAAACTCCTAAACAATTCAGCAGATTCTAATCAGCCACGCAACCAAGGGCGGGGACCGCCCATGACGTGCCAATGGAGGTGGTGTACTTCCTGCCCACCCTCTTTGCCAGTATTGGTGACCACCCTAAAACCCCCTTCGGGGTAAGGCCTTGCGCCTTCTTGCAATGCCAGCTTAGGTGCCAAGCCCATCATGCGACCGATTAATGCTTCGTGCGCGGGCTCCAATTGCGCCAGCGAAGGGATGTGCAACTTTGGAATGATCAAAAAATGCACGGGCGCCCATGGGTTGATGTCATGGAAAGCAAAGATCTCGTCGTCCTCGAACACCTTGCGCGAGGGAATCTGACCCGCAATGATTTTGCAAAAAATACAATTCGCGTCTTGCATGCTTATTCCCCTGCGTCCTCTCGTTGTTGCGCTTTGCGCAGGGCTTTTTCCTCCAAACCGCTCAAGCCTTCACGGCGGGCCAGTTCGTCCACCACGTCAGCGGGCGTCAAACCATAGTGGGACAGCGCGATCATGCTGTGAAACCAGAGGTCTGCCACTTCGTTGACCAGTTTGGCGCGGTCGCCGCCGTGGTCGATGTCTTTGGCAGCCATCACCGTTTCAGTGGCTTCTTCGCCAATTTTTTTCAAAAACGCGTCGGGGCCTTTATGCAGCAAGCGGGCCACATAACTTTTTTCAGGATCGCCGCCGTTGGCGGGTTTGCGCGTTTCGATGACGTCGGCAAGACGCATCAAAGTGTCAGAGGTATTGGCTGGGTTGGAACGCATGGTGTTCACTTGTAAATAGATTCAGGGTCTTTCAGAACGGGCTCGCACGCTTGCCATGTATCGCCTTCTAGGCGTTGGTAAAAGCAACTGTGGCGACCAGTATGGCAGGCAATGCCAGGGTCGTGGCCCTCTTGCGTCACTTTGAGCAAGACCACGTCACTGTCGCAGTCAATGCGAATGTCGTGCACGGTTTGCATGTGGCCCGACTCTTCGCCCTTGAACCACAGCTTGTTGCGTGAGCGGCTGAAGTAGACCGCGCGCTTTAATTCAGCGGTGAGTTGGAGCGCCTCGCGGTTCATCCACGCGAACATCAGCACGTCGCCGGTGGATTGTTCTTGCGCTATGACAGGGACGAGGCCTTTGTCGTCGTATTTGATTTTGTCTAGCCAGTGCATGAGGGAATGTTAATGGCTTTGAGATTTCAGTAATGAAATCGCAATTGAGCGATATGCAGTTGACCACCATCAATCCGGTAGACCATGCGATGCTCATCTGTAATGCGC
>CANBZB010000111.1 GCA_947373745.1 Burkholderiales bacterium
ACCAAAATTTCGCCACCCAAGGCGTGTTCTAAAGCCCAAAAAACCATTTCCACGCCTTCTTCCAGCGGAATATTGAAACGTGTCATAGCCGTATCCGTAATGGGCAAGACACCTGACTTGGCCTTGTTCATGAAGAAAGGAATAACTGAGCCACGCGAGCCCATCACATTGCCATAGCGCACTACCGAGAAACGCAAATCGCGATCCCCTCTGAAGTTGTTGGCAGCAATGAATAACTTGTCACTGCATAGCTTGGTGGCACCATACAAATTGATCGGGGCCGCTGCTTTATCGGTCGATAGGGCTACCACGCGGCGTACACCTTTGTCCAAGCAGGCTTCGATCACGTTTTGCGCACCCATCACATTGGTTTTGATGAATTCAAAGGGGTTGTATTCAGCAGCGGGGACTTGCTTTAATGCTGCGGCGTGCACCACGGTGTCAATGCCTTCCATGGCGCGGGCCAAGCGGCTAGGGTCGCGCACATCGCCAATGAAAAACCTCAGGGCAGGGTATTTCTCTTGGGGGAATTCTTGTTGCATTTCAAACTGTTTCAACTCGTCGCGGCTATACACCACCAAGCGTTTGATCTTGGGACAGTGGTCCAGCACCGACTTGACAAACGCCTTACCAAAGGAGCCCGTTCCCCCGGTGATAAGAATTGATTGGTCGCAAATATCAACTGACTGTTGCATGGCAATACCGCCGGAAAACCGACGTCCATTGAAAAAGATGTTCTAACAAAGCAGAAGTCGTGCCACTTGCTCTACCTTGGTATGTAAATTGCATAAATTGACCAAGTGCCGTTAATTTGACGGTGTCATTTGAATGCTCTATGAACCAAGCAAACATCATTCCTTACGGAAGGCAGTCCATCTCAGAAGCTGATATTCAGGCGGTGGTGGACGTACTGCGCTCAGATTTTCTGACCCAAGGTCCGGTCGTGCCCGCGTTTGAAGAAGCAGTGGCAACTTATTGCCACGTGCGGCATGGTGTTGCCGTCAGTAATGCAACGGCTGCATTGCATATTGCTTGTTTATCAATAGGTTTAGGCCCTGGCGACTGGCTATGGACCAGTCCAATCACTTTTGTGGCTTCAGCAAATTGCGGTTTGTATTGCGGTGCCCAGGTGGATTTCGTGGATATTGACCCGCACACCTTTAATATGAGTGTGGTTGCTCTAGAGAAAAAACTTATTGTTGCCAAACTAAAAGGCATGTTGCCTAAAGTAGTGGTCCCTGTGCATATGTGTGGCCAGCCTTGTGATATGGAAGCCATTCATGCCCTTTCCATCAAGTATGGATTCAAAATTATTGAAGACGCCTCACACGCCATTGGAGCTAAGTACAAGGGTGAGCCAGTCGGTAATTGCCGATATAGCGATATAACGGTGTTTAGCTTTCACCCAGTAAAGATCATCACCACTGCTGAAGGTGGTTTAGCCGTGACCAACCAAACCGAATTGGCGCAAAAAATGAACCTGCTGCGCAGCCACGGTATCAGCAGCACACCGTCCGATATGGAACAGCGTCCTGCGGACGAAATTTGGAATTACCAGCAGATTGATTTAGGTTTCAATTACCGAATGACAGAGATGCAAGCGGCACTGGGCTTGAGTCAACTCCAAAAGCTAGACCACTTTGTGGCTACAAGGCAATCTATCGCATGGTTTTATGACCAAGCACTCGCTTCGGTCGATATTCAAACGCCTTGGCAGCACCCAGATGGACTTTCAAGCTTTCATCTCTACCCAATTCAAGTGACTGCAACCTCGGGTATCAGTCAACAAACTCTTTACCAGGCGCTGACCCAAGCTGGTGTGAAGGTGAATTTGCACTACATCCCGGTGTATCGACAGCCTTACTATGCGCGCTTGGGTTTCAAGCCTGGCTATTGCCCGAATGCAGAAGACTATTTCAAGTCCAGCATCAGCATCCCGGTATTTGCAAGCATGACTGCTACGCAGCAACACCGAGTGCTAGAACTCATCCAAAGCCTGTGCCTGCCCAAAGTGCTCAAGCGTGTTGTTGGGGCAGGACTATGAACATTGCCATCATCCCAGCACGCGGTGGCAGCAAACGCATTCCGCGTAAAAATATCAAAGCGTTTTGTGGTCAACCCATGATCGCCTATGCCATCAAGGCTGCCCAAGCCTCGGGCTTGTTTGAGCGCGTGCTGGTGTCCACCGATGATGCGGAAATTCAAACCATTGCCAACAACTTGGGGGCTGAAACACCGTTTGTAAGACCTGCTGAGTTGGCCAATGATTTCACAGCCACCGTGCCTGTGGTGGCGCATGCCATTCAAGCTTGTGAGACTCTGGGATGGCAATTCTCAAATGTCTGTTGTATCTATCCTGGTGTGCCTTTTATTGAAGTGGAAGACTTGAAGGCATCTTTGGCCCAGTTTTCCGAAAGTGGCGCCGACTATTGCTTCCCAGTGACTGAGTTTCCTGCGGCGATTCAACGCGCGCTCAAGCACAACAGCAATGGATTGATGGTACCTTTTTACCCAGAGTACGAACTGACTAGAACCCAGGATCTTGAGGCTGCGTTTTATGACGCAGGCCAGTTTTACTGGGGCACCAAAAATGCATGGCTGACAAATAGCCGTATCCACAGAAGCGGCATAGGTTTTGAAATACCGAATTGGCGCGTGGTCGATATTGATACTCCTGCAGATTGGGAAAGAGCTGAGCGATTGGCCGCAAGCGTATTTGTCCATTGAACATCATGACCCATATGCGCATCGTTTTCAGGACAGACGCTAACCATGTCATTGGCACCGGTCATTTTGTGCGGTGTTTGACTTTGGCTGATGAACTACGCCTGACAGGTGCATATATTTTGTTTGTAGCTAGAGATTTGCCCTTGCACTTACAGCAGATGCTTTCGGAACGCGGTGTTGGTTATCTTGCGTTACCCAAATGCGATGCTGCACCCAACACGGATGAGTTGCCCCACGCGACTTGGTTGCAAACTAGTCAAGCGCATGACGCCGAGCAAACCTTAGCTGCATTAGGTGCGGACTCATGGGATTGGTTGGTAGTGGACCACTACGCCTTAGACCATCGTTTTGAGACTCCACTTCGTTCTATAGCCAAACACATATTGGCGATAGATGACTTGGCCGACCGAATACACGATTGCGATGTTTTGTTGGATCAAAATTTTTATTACGACCAACCACAGCGCTACCTTGGCAAAGTGCCCGCACATTGCCGACTTTTATTAGGCCCCAGTTTTGCGTTGCTGCGACCTGAATTCAAAGCCGTGCGGCAGCAGTTGCAAGTCAGAACCGGCCGTGTTCAGAATATTTTGGTTTCCTTTGGTGGTGTAGATGCTGATAACCGCACAGGCCAGGTTTTAGATGTTTTGATCAATTTGAATTTAGATATTCACGTGAATGTAGTGATAGGTCAACAGCATCCTCAAAAAGAAAAAATTGAGCAACAGTGTTTCCAACATCACTTCAAATGCCATATTCAAACAAATCAAATGGCCATGCTGATGGCACAGGCTGATTTGGCGATTGGGGCCGGTGGTACATCAGTCTGGGAGAGATCTAGCGTGGGTTTGCCGTCTGTGTGCATCGCTACCGCAGATAACCAAGCTCAACAATTGAATGACTTGCAATTGGCTGGCCTAGTGCTTGGTCCGACCCGTCAGGAAGGCCTATGCGCGTTCTTAACTACCTTTTTGCAAAACTTGGACGCAGAGTCCAAATTGCTGCAAACGCAGTCGCAAAGAGGCATGGCATTGGTCGACGGCAAAGGTACGGTGAGAGTCGCAATCGCACTCCATGCGCAAGCGCTTCGTATGCGCATGGCTGAGGCCCAAGATGCTCGCAATATTTTCAATTGGCGCAATCATCCGTTAGTTAGGAGAAATTCTGTCAATGAACAGGAGATTAGTTGGAGCGAGCATAGTCAGTGGTACGAACAACAGTTGGAAAATAGCAATCGCCCCATTTTGATTGGCGAGATCGATACCAAGCCAGTGGGCGTAGTTCGTTTTGATATTTCGACAAATGAAGCCGAGGTATCTATTTATTTGGTCCCTGATTCAGGATTCAAAGGTTGGGGTGGGTGTTTGCTCGATCAAGCGGAGGTTTGGTTGCGTCATCACTACCCTGAAGTGACAACTTTGCATGCGCAGGTGTTGCCTAACAACGAACCTTCCAAAAAACTTTTTACCAAGCTCAACTACACCTTGTTTGCAAGGCAAGATCAGCTTGAATTTGTCAAAGACGTGGAGGCCTGCATATGAATATTGCCCAACGCGCTATCGGACTCTCCAGTGAGCCCTTTGTCATTGCTGAGATGTCCGGCAACCATAACCAGTCGCTGGAGCGTGCATTAGAAATTGTCGAAGCTGCAGCCAAAACTGGCGCCCATGCCCTGAAGATTCAAACCTATACGCCCGACACCATGACCTTGGATTTGGACGAGCGGGAGTTTCACATCAGCGACCCCAAAAGTTTGTGGGCAGGCACATCGCTTTACAAGTTGTACAGCCAAGCTCATACGCCATGGGAATGGCACGAAGCCATTTTCAAACGCGCCAAAGAACTTGGCATCATCGCTTTCAGTACGCCGTTTGATGCCTCATCCGTTGAATTTCTCGAGTCTCTTGATGTGCCTTGCTACAAGATCGCCTCATTTGAAAACACCGATTTACCGTTGATTCGCAAAGTAGCCGCTACAGGCAAGCCCATGATTATCTCAACAGGTATGGCCAGCATTGCCGAATTGGACGACACCGTGCGTGCCGCACGTCAAGCTGGTTGCAAAGACTTAGTGCTTCTTAAGTGCACAAGTACCTATCCGGCTACTGCAGACAACACCAATATCTTGACCATTCCCCACATGCGTGAATTATTTGGCTGCGAGGTGGGCTTGTCAGACCACACTATGGGTGTGGGCGTGTCAGTGGCTAGCGTGGCTTTGGGTGCCACAGTCATCGAAAAACATTTCACTTTGAACCGTGCCGAAGGCGGTGTCGACAGCAGCTTCTCCATGGAGCCAGCTGAAATGACGCAATTGGTTCTGGAAACAGAACGTGCATGGCAGGCCTTGGGTCAGGTGCGCTACGGCGCTACTGCAGCAGAGGAAAAATCTATCGTGTTCAGACGTTCGTTGTATGTAGTGAAAGATCTGCAAGCGGGTGACTCTTTGAATACAGAGAATGTGCGCGCGATTCGTCCAGGACTCGGGCTTCCCACTAAGTACCTCGATCAGGTTTTGGGAAAAACCGTAAAGCACTCCGTTTCACGCGGTACCGCCCTGCACTGGGATATGTTGTGATGGATAAGAAGAGCTTTAAGGTCCTAATCGTCGGTTGCGGCAATATGGCTGGCGGCTATGACCTGCACCAGCCTTACGATGCTTTGCCCCTTGGGCATGCTAAGGCATTTAGCCAGCATGGTGGCTTTGAAGTGACGACATGTATAGATCCCAACAACGGGCAACGTCAAGCCTTTCAAAACCATTGGCAGATACCCCAAGGCTTTGCCAGTTGGTGCGACTTGCCCCATGAAGTGGGTGCGTTTGATGTGATCAGCATTTGCTCGCCTACTGGGGTGCATGCAGGCGATATTCAAGCCGCATTGAAACTCAAGCCGCGACTCATCTTTTGTGAAAAGCCCGTCACTGCGCATGTGGCGCAAACCCAGCAAGCTGTAAAACACTGCGCAGATAATCAAACATTGCTAGCCGTCAACCACAGCCGGCGCTGGTCACCTCAGGTGCTTCAATTGAAACAACAGTTGGAAGCAGGGCATTGGGGAGCGGTTCGTTCGGTGTCTGCTGTCTACAACAAAGGCATGCTGAACAACGGTAGCCATATGTTCGATTTGTTGCTCAACCTGTTTGGAACCTTGCAAATCACGCATGTGGGTCAGGCAGTGTTCGATCATTCAGAAGCAGACCCAAGCGTTGACGCTTGCTTGAAAACTGTAGATGGTGTTCCCATTCAACTTAATCTGGCCCATGCCCAAGACTATGCACTGTTTGAAATGCAAATCGTCACCGAAAAAGGCGTGATTGTCATGGAAGACGGGGGTGCGAGATGGCGCTTTCGAACAGCAGTAGCAAGTGCCCAATTGCCTGGTTATAACTTTCTAAACCATGGTGAATGGCTAGTGCCGGATGGCTCCCCTATGCTGCGTAACGCCGTTGCAAACCTGCATGATGCTTTGAGTTATGGAGCTACTTTGGCTTGCACTGGCGTTCATGCTTTGCAAGCGCAAACCTTGTGCGAACAAATTCAACAACGGGCTTTAGCCCAAATGCCTCAAACCCAAGACATACGAGAAGCCGCATGAACACCACATTGGCATTGCTGGGTGGCCCAGCCACTATTACCAAAAGCTTTAAACATTACAACCCTATTGGTGCGGAAGAAGTGCAGGCTGCCAAAGAGGTGATTGAAAGCGGCGTCTTGTCACAGTTCATTGGTGCTTGGCATCCTGATTTTTTGGGCGGACCTAAGGTGAAAGAGTTTGAAGCCCTCTGTGCAGACTACTTTGGCGTGAAGCACGCTATCACTGTGAACTCGTGGACCAGTGGCTTAATTGCGGCAGTTGGTGCTATTGGTATTCAGCCTGGTGATGAAGTGATCGTCCCACCTTGGACTATGTGCGCTAGTGCAACTGCCATCTTGCATTGGAACGCCATTCCCGTCTTTGCCGACATTGACCCGCAAACCTATTGCATCAGTCCTGCATCCATTGAAGCCAACATCACGCCCTATACCAAGGCCATCATGGCGGTGGATATTTTTGGACAGTCTGCCGATATGGACGCCATCATGGATATTGCCAAACGCCATGGATTAAAAGTGATTTCAGACACTGCGCAAGCGCCTGGTGCCCTGTACAAAGGTAAACATGCAGGTACGCTAGCGGATGTGGGTGGTTTTAGTTTGAACTATCACAAACACATTCATACCGGTGAAGGTGGAATTTTGGTAACCAATGATGACCAAATCGCCCAGCGCTTACAACTCATTCGTAACCACGCAGAGGCTGTTGTGGAAGGTATGGGCGTGACCGATCTGACCAATATGGTGGGCTATAACTTTCGTTTGGGTGAAATTGAATGTGCCATGGGCATCAGCCAACTCAAAAAACTTGGTAAGTTTGTCGGTGGTCGCCAACATGTAGCTCAGCGCTTGAATCAAGCGCTGTCTTCCTTGCCCGGCTTGACACTTCCGTATGTCATGCCA
>CANBZB010000112.1 GCA_947373745.1 Burkholderiales bacterium
TTTGATTTGATTTTTCTGCCACTACGTTAGAAGTCACTATTAGATGCTTAGCGCATTTTGCGATATGCGAGTAACCATAACACTGGAAATAATGCCAATACCGTCAGTGTCAAGGCAAAGGTGCTGGTTTGCCAAAATGTAATGGGCGAATTTGTATGTAGCCATGTAAAGTTGTCAAACTTTACAAAACCATACGACACAGCATATCCACCCGCCAATCCAACTCCCCACAAAGTAATGGCGTAGGTGAGAAGGGGAAAAAGTGTAATGCGATAACTGCGCAGTGTGAAGACGCAAAATACCTGCAATGCGTCTGCTAGTTGGTACCACGCTAACCAATACAGTAACTGGGCTGCTAAAGCTGCAACAGTCGGAGACTGTGTATAGAAATGCACCACTTCTTTTTGAAACAGTACCAATAGAAGGCTTAAAAGTGATGCAAAGATAATCACCAGTGTTAGTCCATCACGTAATGCTTTTCTGGCGTGTTGAAAGTTGTCTGCGCCCAACCAATAACTCACCCTTGCGCTACTGGCGATGGAAAGCGACAGCGGCACCATATAGAGCAATGCAGCCATCGATGATGTGATTTGATGACTGGCCGATGCGACGACGCCTAGTCGCGCAATAAACAAAGCCATTAGGGTAAATGCAGTGACTTCCACGCCGATTGCAAGCCCACTGGGGATACCTAGCCGTAAAAATTTTCCAAGTGCAGAAAAGTCAGGCGCTTCCATGCGTTGCCAAAAAGCATAGGGCTTGTAATAGTCTTGCACTCTCAACAACCATACGGCAAATACCACCATTGCTATGTTGACGACTAAGGTGGCCCAAGCGCATCCCACCAATCCCATAGGGGCAAACAAGCCCGGCACACCAAGGACAAACAAAATCGACAAGGGTATTTTGCAGAGCAAGCCAGCGACCTGTACCAATGTCACTGCACGCGGCCTACCCAAACTCTGGTTCAAAGTGCCAAACAATCTAAACAAAAGCGATGCAGGCAAGCCAAATGCGACGACTGTCAGGTAGTCATGCACTTCGAATTGCAAGTGTGCTGGGACTTGCGCCCATTCCAACAATGTATCGGGATGTAACAACACGGCCATACCAAGGGCTGATGTCATCAGGACGATATACAAAGCTTGGCGCACGGATTGACCAACAGCCGTATATTTTTTTGCCCCGTGCAACTCTGCCCAAATAGGCAGCAGTGCTTGCACGATACCCATTAGTCCAACATGCACAGAAATGTATGTCGCAGAACCCACTGACAAGGACGCTAGGGCCGTATCTGCATAGTGCGCAGCCACGAGGGTGTCGGTAATTCCAAACGCCATCACTGCTAACTGACCTACCAAAATCGTTCCTGCATGGCGCAGGATGTGCGCGCGCTCGGTCATCTGGGTCTATTTGAAACGCCGCACATACAGCGTGACGTCTTCATTTTTATTGGCGGGACGTTTAATAGTTTCTACACGCCGCCACTCTTTGACATGCGCCACTTGTGCCAATTCGGGGCGTGAATCGTTGTCTACCAAGAGCCAACGGCAGGACGCATTTTGTGGGGCTTCTGCGTTATCTAAGGGTTTAATTTCAAAGCCACCGTGGTAGTGGAACGCAGTCATTTGCCCCACATTAAGACCGTAGGTCATCATGCAACCAAACGTTTTTCCGCTATCTTGGTTCTTCATGGTTTGTTGGATTTGCTCAACCCAAGGCACATAGCTTCGCGCAAAGTCTAAAAGAGGCAGCCATAAACTCATGAGTAACAACCAACACAGTGCTGCACCACCGGAAGGCAATACCAAACTCTTCCACATGGCGTGACGGTGTCTGCCCACACGCCACCGCACCAACCAAGCCCATACAGCGGTCGCTATTAGCGCAAATATAAAAGCCAAACCGCTAAAGGTAGGTATGAAGCCAGGTGCTAGACGTGCCACATTGGCAGCAGGTTGCGGAGGCCAGCCGGTTTGCATCGCAATCCAAATCACCCAAATGATGAAAGCGCAGCCTGTGAAGAAAATGAGCGTGAACCAATCTATAAAAGCAGAGAAGCTGCGTCTAAATGTTGGGAGCGCAAATGCTGCTAATGTCGCCATGGGTGGCAAAGCCAACATCAGCGTTTGGTCTTCGGTGCGTGTCATCCATGCTACGCATATGCCCAGCGCCATAAACCACAATGGAAGAACTAGGTGCCGACTCCAGTTCCGCGACAACCATTGGCGGCGCCACTGCCAGAGTGTCCATAACATCAAAGGCCAAGCAGGCCACATGAACCACACCAACAAATTAAACAAACCTCGCCAATCGTTCCAATCTCTTTCTATGGACGCTAGGCGCCAGTGAAATAAATCAAAGTAATTCGCGACAGAGGCAATGCCTAATGAACAAGCTAATAACGCACACGCATATATTTGAAGTCGTAAGCGATCTTTGTTTTCTTTATCGAAGAAGATGATAGATGCAACACCCGTGGCTAATAAAACAGACAGAGTAGGTGCGCCACTCAAACTCAAACCCATCAAGGCCACCACCAAAGCAATAGCACTTTTGATGGGATGGTAGGGAAGGGCGGCGGCACCAAAAAATGCACAACCAAAAAAGGACAGTTGCATCATCATCGGCGTGGCTTCGTGTGACAGCAAGGCCAAACCTAAGCAAGCAATCAAAGCGAGTGTGGCGCTGTCTGCAATAGTTCTTGCGTAGTCTTTGGGTTTTGCTTCACCACCAAAAGCAAAAGCGACGGGTTGTGCGCGCGCACCAAGACCCAAGTAATAGGCGGCTTGCCAAGTGCTAAACAATGTCAATGCCAATAGCAAAGCAAATGGAATACGCGCAGCTGATCCTGCTGGCAACCAGCTGGGCGCCAGACCAATAGCCCACGCACCCATCCAATAGGCTAAGGGTGCATCCAAAGGCAAGGTTTGTCCCCATACTGTAGGTTGCAACCAATCGCTTTGTCCTTGCGCTAGAGCCAGCATTTGGCCAAATACTTGGAGTTCTTCCCCCTTCCATGGCTCTCGGCCGACTAAGCCTGGAACCAAGTACGCCAAGCAAAATAGCCATAACGCTAAGCGCGGCAAAGGCCGAACAGCATTTTGCGCAACGATGGCGGGCGTGGGATTGTGTGACTGAGACAAATTATTTAGTAGATGTAAAACACAGGGCCATAAACAAAAAAGGCAGCGCCGAAAACGGGCTGCCCTTTGAGTAGGAGGCGAAAGAGCTTACTTGGCAGCCGTTTTGCCGTATTTGTTGCGGAAACGTTCCACGCGGCCACCCATGTTGTCCACAGATTTTTGCGTACCAGTGTAGAAAGGGTGCGACTCACTGGTGGTGTCCAACTTGTAGAGCGGTAACTCGCGACCATCGTCCATTTTGACGGTTTCTTTGGTGTTGGCGCATGAGCGTGTCACAAACTTAAAACCATTGGACATGTCCACAAAGCACACTTCGCGGTAGTTGGGGTGAATTCCTTCTTTCATGATCTGTTCCTTTTCAACTGCGCTAGCCACACCAAACTATTCCGATGCACTTGGCCACAAAACCCAATATTATGCCACAAACACCCCTTTTATTACTGTAAGACTCCCAGTGCGAACCACAAACTGAAGACGCCTAGGAGGGTAGAGAGAGTGACCAAGCCCGCCACCATAGAGCCGTCATACCCCATCCGGTTAGCCAAAACATAGCAACTCGAGGCAGTAGGAAGCGCAGAAAATGCCAGCAAAACGCCCGTTTGAAGGGTGTCTAACCCTAACAATTGGGCCAGCAGCCAAGCTACGATAGGAGTGACAAGGTGGCGGATCACAAGTACAGAAACGCTCAATACTTTCGCTTTTTGCAAAGGACCAAACGCCATTCCCGCGCCAGCCGCCATCAAACCGAGACTGACCGAAGACGCACCAACGCGCTGCAAAGTGGGAGCGGCCCACTCGGGAATGTGCAATCCAACTAAATTGGCAACGAGTCCGGACACTGTTGCCAAGATAAGTGGGTTGCGAATGAGCTCCGCTAAAAAGCCTTTCTCACCATGCTTAGCCATAGGCCAAACCGATGCAATATTGAAAATGGGGACGCATACACCGATCAACACAGCCATTAAGACAAGCGCTGGAGGTCCGCCCATCCTTTCGGTGACGGCGAGTGCGATGTAGGAATTGAACCTGAAGGCAATTTGGGTACTGCATGCATGCATACGTGTATCGATATGGCGACCTAAAACTGGCAGATGCGGCAGTGCATAGGCCATACCAATGCCACAAAAGCCCATCAGTACACCGGCTTGAAGGAAATGCGTCAGGCTTTGGATGTCAAGATTGGTGCGCGCGATAGTGGTAAACAACAAAACAGGAAACAAAAAGTAATACACCAAGATTTCAACTTGGGACCACATCGTGCGGTTGAGTGCAGTAAAGCGACAAAGCAAGTAACCGCACAAAATGAGTGAAAAATCAGGCGCAAGAAGAGGCAAATAATCCATATGGAGAGAATACCTCGTCTTTTGTTGCGTCCACCTATTGCGTTTACAGTTATGTTTTACCGCATGCACTGCGCAAAGTTTTGATTTAGGAGTTTTAAAAATGAAAAACCGTTTAATAACCAGCCTGTTTTTTTGCGTAGCAAGCGCTGCTGCGATTGCACAGGGTTACCCCAATAAAGTGATTCAACTTCAGGTGCCTTTTGCGCCAGGGGGTACGACAGACATCATTGCCCGAACGATTGCAGAGCCATTGGGCAAAGCCTTGGGCCAAACAGTTGTGGTTGTTAACAAAGCCGGTGGCGGCGGTGTTGTCGGCGCCAATGAAACAGCCAAAGCTGTCCCCGATGGTTATTCGCTGGGCATTGCTACTGTGTCAACGACGGCAGCCAATCCTGCCATCAACACCAAAATCCCTTACAACCCTATTACTGATTTTTCTCCCATCATCAATATTGCAGCGACCCCCAACATCATTGCTGTGCACCCATCGTTTCCAGCAAAAGACTACAAAGCTTTTGTTGCAGAAGTGAAGCGTTCACCCGGTCGTTACTCCTATTCATCATCTGGCACTGGCGGAATTGGTCACTTGCAAATGGAGTTGTACAAAAGCTTGAGTGCGACCTTCATCACACACATTCCTTATCGCGGTGCTGGCCCTGCATTGAACGATACCGTTGCGGGCCAAGTCCCCATGATTTTTGACAACTTGCCTTCCGCACTGCCTTTCATCAAAGACAACCGCTTGGTACCTATCGTGGTGGCAGCGCCACAGCGTTTGGCCGTGTTACCAAATGTGCCGACCTTCAAAGAAGTTGGCTTAGAGCCAGTGAACCGCATGGCCTATTACGGTATTTACGGTCCTAAAGGCTTGCCCAAAGAGGTGATTGATAAAGTCAACGCTGGCGTGCGCAAAGCTTTGGAAGATCCTGCTGTTCGCAAGCGCATTGAAGACACTGGCTCTCTCATCATTGCCAACACACCAGAACAATTTGCTGCGCAAATCAAAGCGGAGTTCGATGTGTATAAAAAAGTGGTGACAGAGCAGAAGCTGACGCTGGATTGATATAACTTTGATGTCTCTGTGACTGTCTCGCAAGCTTTCGACCAGAGCATCGATACGTTTATCGATGCGCTGTGGCTAGAAGAAGGATTAGCGAAGAATTCACTGGCGGCGTATAGGCGTGACCTGCAACTTTTTGATGCTTGGCTTTCGCAACAAGTAGGCGAGTCTGCTTTCTTGCAAGAAGGGAGGTTGTTACAGGCTACAGAGGCGAACTTGCATGCATATTTTGCAAGTCGACACGCAACCACGAAAGCAACATCTGCCAATCGCCGATTAACAGTTTTGAAGCGGTTTTACCGTTGGGCCTTGCGCGAACGTATGCGCAGTGATGACCCAACGCTAAAAATGCTGGCAGCCAAGCAGGCGATGCGGGTTCCCAAAACCTTGACTGAAACGCAAATCGAAAACTTGCTCTTAGCGCCCAATATAGAAACGCCCTTGGGCGTGCGCGATCGCACCATGCTGGAGTTGATGTACGCCAGTGGTCTGCGGGTCAGTGAGCTAGTGAACCTTAAAGTCTTTCATGTCAGCCTCAACGAGGGTGTCTTGCGTGTCATGGGCAAAGGCAGCAAAGAGCGGTTGGTACCTTTTGGTCAAGTAGCTGCGCAATGGGTAGAGCAGTATGTAACGCAATCGCGCCCAGCTTTACTAGGTCAGCACCAAAGCGAAGACTTATTTATCACCGTACGTGGCAAACACGCCGGAGAGGCAATGACCCGTGTGATGTTTTGGCAATTGATCAAACGTTATGCGCTGATTGCAGATATCCAAGTGCCTATATCGCCACATACGCTGCGGCATGCATTTGCCACCCATTTGTTGAACCATGGCGCTGACTTACGCGCTGTGCAAATGTTGCTTGGGCATGCGGATATTTCTACAACGACGATATATACCCATATTGCGCGTGAGCGGCTTAAAACTCTGCATGGTATGCACCATCCACGCGGTTAATTTGTCAGTGAAATCCAGTGCTAAGAACGCACTAACCTAATAGGTAACCCAGCTCCACCTCGGTAAAGCCAGCACGTAGGCGCGCTTCAGTGTTGAACGGCGGTTTGTGTCTAGGTGCGTCATACCGTTGAACTAATTCTCCGTATAACGTGACGGGGTCTAGCGCACGCTGCTCGCATAACCATCTGTACCAATGGTTACCTATGGCGACATGTCCCACTTCGTCATGCAAGATGATGTCCAGAATCTCTACTGCGCGCGTGGCAGCTGGTGTGGCTACTTTGCGAAGCTTGGCCTGAATAAGTGGCGTTGCATCCAAGCCTCTTGCCTCTAATGTGCGAGGAACCAAGGCCATACGGGCAAGTACGTCTTCAGACGTTCTTTCGCACATTTGCCAAAGGCCATCATGGGCATCAAAGTCCCCATATGAATAGCCTAAGCTTTTTAAGTGCGTGTGGAGTAATTCGAAGTGCTGTGATTCTTCATATGCCACGCGCAACCAATCGGTGTAATACGCATTTGGCATGTCATGGAAGCGCCATATGGCATCCAAGGCTAAATTGATTGCATTGAACTCAATGTGGCACACCGCATGTAGGAGCGAAGCCAAACCCTCGGCTGTGAACGGCGTTCTGGTGGGCACTTGCTTAGGAGGAATAAGGCGAGGAAG
>CANBZB010000113.1 GCA_947373745.1 Burkholderiales bacterium
ACACATGTGACCGATGGAGCGACTGGATTAAAAGTCGCATTGGAAGATGCGCATGATGTTTTGGTTTTAGACATCATGTTGCCAGCTATGAATGGCATCGACTTGATGCGCGAACTACGGCAAAGTGGAAATCTTCGTCCCATCATTATTCTGAGTGCGAAAGTTGACTTGGAAGATCGGCTAGAGAGTTTTGAAAAAGGGGCTAACGATTATTTGCCCAAACCCTTTTATGTAGAAGAGTTGATCGCGCGCATCAAAGCGTTGACGCAGCGCATTTCTTCCGATAGTTCAGAAGCGATTGTTTACAAAAATCTCAAACTGGATTTGGTAAGTCGCCGTGTGGATTGGCAAGGCGTTTCAACAATTTTGAGTCCGCGTGAATTCAGTTTGTTGGGATACCTCATGCGTGCACCAGGTCACATTTATTCACGCCAACAAATTCTTAAGCATGTATGGGCAATTGACTTTGATCCTGAAACCAACGTCGTGGATGTATGCGTCTTGCGTATCAAGCGCAAACTCAATCGTAAAAATGGCAGCCCAGCCTCGCCTATCGAGTCAGTTCGTGGTGTGGGCTATCGTCTGTGTATTGAGGAGTTGGAATGAAGCCTTCCTTTAGAGTGGTTTTGTTCGTCAATATATTGATTGCTTCCGTAATCCTTATTTTTGCTAATCGAATCGCAATTCAAATCTTTTTGCCGCTACAGATTAAAGAAGAATTGAAAACAGAGCTTATAAATTACCTAGAGGAGTGCGGCCAGCATCTACCCGATCGTGATAACTTTCAGTCGTGCATACAAGCTAGTGAAAATATCAGTCTTATTAAAGGTTTCACGGGCCGCTATGTCCTTTGCTCAGATCAAATAAAGCCCTACCAAAATGATGCTTGCCGTGTGGCACTCAATGGGGCAATCAAATGGGATGTAGCTAAGACTGCCTCTGCCAAAGAGATCCAATATGCCGAAGTGGAAACAGGAGGGGGCGAATGGTTAGCCGCTAATTTCTATGGATTAGCCAGAGAAAGGACGGTAGTTCTTTTGTCGCTCGAGGATGTGTCTCTTGAAATTTCAAGACTGCTACGAGCCTATCGGGATAAAAATACCATCTACGTACTACCAGTTTTATTAATCTTAATTTTGCTAATGACATGGCATGTTTTTAACGTAGCCATGCGGCCCATCAAGCAAATAGACCAATCCATAAAAACATTGGACTTGAAAACTTTTGAAATTAAAACTGCCTTGGTAGCACCCTACAAAGAATTTCAAAACATAGTCGCTTCATTTGAAGCATTACGGTTAAAACTTATTCAAAGTTTTGATAAAGCAAGGCGATTTGCCTCAGATGCCTCACACGAATTAAGAACCCCGCTCACCATTTTGCGCGGTAACGCCGAGGCGTTGATCAAAGAATTGCCAATGGGGTCGGATGAGCAAATTCGTATGCAAATGGTTATTTCTGAAATTGATAGGCTGGTCACCATCATCCAGAAACTATTATGGTTATCGCGTGCAGATGCCAACAAGCTGCAGCCTGTTTTTCAAAAAGTCAATTTAAGTGACGTGATGGGGCAATGGGTGCTAGATGCACAAACATTCAATCCAAAACTCAAGTTGACTGGTGAAATCCAGCCTAAAGTCATTTGGAAATGTGACCCGGATCTCGTTCACCAATTGATTGGCAACCTGTATGACAATGCGGTTAAATACAACGTTGCTAACGGGTGGATTCATTTTCGATTGAATCAAGATGCCAATGGGTTTTATCTGTCGATTGAAAATCCATCTGCGCCCCTACCAGTTGACTTCGAAAAACAGGCTTTTGATAGGTTCTACAGAGGCGATGACGCACGTTCCCGCGCCATTGACGGGCTCGGCTTGGGTTTGAGTTTGTGTCAGGAAATAGCCGCGGTACATGAAGCGCAACTTCAGATAAAAGTATCCAATGATGGAATTGTCATTTTTACCTTGACTAATGCGTCTTTAGATCTTCATCAAATGACGCTTTAGTCACTCAATGGTGAGGTGCATTTACGCATTTGTCACCCTATGCAGAGGGGATTGTGCTTACCGTAGCTTATGCCTACGGAAGTCACGCAATCAGCTGTTTTAGATGGCCTCATCCATGCGATGGGAGCAGGTGATATTGCTATTTCAGAGGCTATCAAATTAAGTCCGCCACTGGTTCTTTCTGCTTGCTTGCTTTACATCATGGCGGCAGATGGAAAAATTCAAGACCAAGAAAGTAGCCAACTCCAGCAAGTAATTGGTGGTAATGATGGGTTGCTGGCGCATGCTCTAGCCTATGTAAAGGCCTTTCCAGTCGAAAAGTTTTTAGAAGATGCGCCTGCCGTACTGAGTCAACAAGACAAACTTTGCATCATGGCGAACGTTTGCGATTCGATGCTTTCGGATGGCAATACAGATAAAAAAGAACTTGAAATTTTTGATACGTTTCGCGAAGCATTTGACTTAACAAAGTCAGAAATCAATCTGATTATTGAAGCTATCACTTTAAAAAATGACAAAGATATATTTGGCGAATTCCAGCCAATAACTAGCGACAAACTTAGCGACTTATCGCCACATTTGGCGATGGCTGTTTCTATCGTTTACATGATGAGCGCTGATGGATCCATTGGCCAAGAGGAAATTGGCCAACTTGAATCCATGATCGGTGAGTTCGAAGGTTTGCAGCAATATGCATTGCAATTCGTAAGAAAAATCAAGCGTAATGATTTCTTAAACGAAGCAAAACATGTTTTGGATAAACAGCAAAAATTGTGCGTCTTGCTTAATGTGTGCGACTCCATGATGTCTGATGAGAGCGTAGGTGTCTTGGAAGACAAGCTTTTTGTCAGCATGCTTGAAGCATTTTCTATCAAAGAATCTTCATTTAAAAAATATTACGAAGTACTTGAGCTAAAAAATATCAAGTCATTCGACGTTAGCAATTTTGAGTACAGCATAGAACACATTCGTACCTTGGGTCAGCAAGAGCAAAAAGGTATTGTGGTCGACGGGCTAGACGATCAGTCCGAGGTTGGTGTCGGAATTCAGCGAACGATGGACAGCAACACCGAGAAAGTTACCAATGACTTTGGATCTAACGACAATATTCATAAGGTTCAAGACAATGCCACGCACGAGTTAGAGAGCCAAAGGGTTTTGGATATAAAAGTTGATCCAAATTTACAAAAAGTACTAAGTGAATCAGGCGTTGATAAAAATATTCAAAGCATTGGCAGCGAGAGTAATTCTGCAGTCCTAAAACTAGTGCCTGTTGAAGATCGTGTAGAGAATTTGCAAAAAGTAGTGGACGAGTTAAGTGACAAGCTCAATAAGTTTGAAGCTAAAAATAAAAGTTTACTAAACAATGTAAGGGCCAATACGAATAAAGAGTCTGCAAAAGATCCTGTCTTCGATAAGCAAGCCAGTGAAGCAAATAAGGCAACAGCTGAAAAAGAGGCTATCAAAGACAACAAGCAAGCGGTTCCTGTCAGTGCCGCATTAACCAATAAAACTGGCGTAGCCAAAGAAGCAATTGAAGATAACTTGCAGTCTGTTGCCGATAAAGCAAACGCGGCTAACAAAGTAACTGCAGCAAAAGAGGTTATCAAAGACAACAAGCAAGCGATAGCTTCGAGTAGCCCCATAGCTAATAAAGCTGGCGTAGCCAAAGCGTCTATTGAAGACAACCTGCAATCTGTTTCAGTTCAACCGGTACTTACAAATGATGCAAGAGTAGGCAAAGTTGGTTTTACTACTAACCGCCAACCACTTTTAAATACTAACCAGCCTCTGCAATCCTCAGGTGAGCTAAAGCCTGCCGAGGGCCTGTCTGCGAAAGGCTCTGATCTACTAGAAATTAACTCTGACGTTGCCTTTGCTAGCCAACTCGAAGCAGAACCTGATCAATCTAACTCTCAAAGTCAAATTGAAAAAAATGCTGCAACTGACGTCTCCGTCACCTTCAAGAAAAAACAATCGCCTCTTTCAGACATCTTTAGAAATAAAAAGCCTTCTAAATATTCTTTCAAGCTCTACGTACGCGTAATTGCCACTTTCTTTGTGATGTCACTTTGGACATCCAATATTGCTGCCACCCGTCTAGATATGGGCAGCATGGTGTTTGGCCATTTGCTGCGTATCAGTTCCGATCAATCAGAACAGCGGTAATTCGCCGCCCGCGAGGGTCTACGTAATAGCCACCGAACTCTGTGTAACGCAATACATGTTGTGAACACTGATCGCAAGAAAACACATCGCAGCGGTTATAGGGAAAGTGTTTGACAGACACTGGTGCCTCTGCTGATTCATAGCGCGTGCCTTTAGGGTGATGTTCTTCAAAGCCCGGCTCATACACATCAGGATCACGTAAGGTGCCCACTATTTGCAGTTGCTGTGAGGGCCACTGCGTATCACTCACGCTTTCCCATCCTGCACAACGCTCTAGGCTGCATTGGCATGAGGTGTGTGGTCTATCGACAATGTTATGCAGTGCTTGTGCGCTTGAAATAAATGGGGTGTTTGACATAAAAAAATGCCCCGCAAAGAGCGGGGCTGCAGCGTTAGCAAGCCAGATGCTTATTTGCGTTTAGCCAAAGGCTCGGCATTACGGTGCTCTGCACCTGTAAACAACTGACGTGGACGACCGATTTTGTATTCGGGGTCGCTGATCATTTCGTTCAATTGGGCAATCCAACCCACGGTACGAGCCAACGCAAAGATGCCGGTAAACAAGTTCACTGGAATACCAATGGCGCGTTGCACGATGCCAGAGTAGAAGTCAACATTGGGGTAGAGCTTGCGTTGCACAAAGTAGTCGTCTTCTAGGGCGATTTTCTCGAGTGCTTTGGCAAGTTTGAACAAAGGATCGTTTTCCAAACCCAGTTCTTGCAAGACTTCGTTGCAGGTCTCTTGCATGAGTTTGGCGCGCGGGTCGTAGTTTTTATACACACGGTGACCAAAGCCCATGAGTTTGACGCCAGAGTTTTTGTCTTTGACTTTCTCCATGAACTCGCCGACTTTGGCAACGCCGCCCATTTTTTGGATGTCTTCGAGCATGTTCAAACACGCTTCGTTAGCGCCGCCGTGGGCAGGGCCCCACAAGCAAGCCACACCAGCAGCAATCGCTGCAAAGGGGTTGGTACCAGAGGAGCCGCACAAGCGCACGGTAGATGTAGACGCGTTTTGCTCATGGTCAGCATGCAAGATAAAGATGCGATCTAACGCGCGCTCGAGCACGGGGTTCACTTTGTATTCTTCACAAGGTGTGCCGAACATCATGCGCAAGAAGTTGCCTGCATAGCTCAGGTCGTTCTTGGGATACATATAGGGCTGGCCAATGGTGTATTTGTAAGCCATGGCTACCAGGGTAGGCATTTTTGCAATCAGACGGATGGCGGAAATGTCGCGGTGTTCTGGGTTATTGATGTCAGTGCTGTCGTGATAGAAGGCTGACAAAGCGCCCACCAAACCAGTCATAACGGCCATAGGGTGTGCATCACGGCGGAAACCGCGCAAGAAGAACTGCATTTGCTCGTTGACCATGGTGTGGTTGGTCACTAGCTTGGTGAAGTCTTGCTTTTGCGTGGCGTTAGGCAACTCACCTTTGAGCAGCAAATAGCAAGTTTCTAAATAGTCGCACTGGGTAGCGAGTTGTTCAATGGGGTAGCCGCGATAGAGCAATTCACCTTTGTCGCCATCGATATAAGTAATGCCCGACTGGCACGACGCTGTCGACAAAAAGCCTGGGTCATACGTGAACATGCCAGTTTGACCGTACAACTTACGGATATCGATCACGTCAGGACCAATGGTGCCTTGGTAGACGGGCATCTCAATATTGGGGCTGCCGTTGCTGAATGACAGAGTGGCTTTGTTGTCTGCGAGTTTCATGGTGTTTTCCTAATGTCAGTATTGTGTTCAGTGTCTCAGCATACTCAGCACCTCAAGTGCTTCTTCTTGTGTCACGGTGTCTGGCATTTCTTTACGCTTGAGTAATAGATCTAGCAAATCGTTGTCAGACAAATCCATCAACGCATACAAACCGCGGGCGTGTGCTACGGTGAGTTGCGATTCATATTGATTAAAAAACTTTTGAATGAATAAATCGTTTTCAAGCAAACCGCGTCGACTGCGCCAACGCAGTTTGCTCAAAGCCCGCTCGTTCAAAGCCTGATCACCCGCTACGCCATCAAGCATAGGGTCGCCCACAGAGGTGTCGCGAAAGGGTGATTCGACATTCATATTAAATCGCGCGGCGCACCATCAGTTCTTTGATCTTGCCAATGGCCTTGGTCGGGTTCAAGCCCTTGGGGCACACATCGACGCAATTCATGATGGTGTGGCAACGGAATAAGCGGTAGGGATCTTCCAAATTGTCTAAACGGCCAGCGGTGTCTTGGTCACGGCTATCAGCAATAAAGCGATAAGCCTGCAAAAGACCAGCGGGGCCTACAAACTTGTCTGGGTTCCACCAGAAAGAAGGGCAACTTGTCGAGCAGCTCGCGCACAAAATACATTCGTACAAACCGTTCAATTCGTCGCGCTCTTCGGGCGACTGCAAACGCTCTTTTTCTGGCGGTTGTGTGTCGTTGACCAAATAAGGTTTGATCGAGTGGTATTGCTTGAAAAACTGGGTCATGTCGACAATCATGTCGCGGATGACAGGCAGTCCAGGCAGAGGCTTCAACACGATCTTGCCTGGCAAGGTGTTCATATTGGTCAAACAGGCGAGACCGTTTTTACCATTGATGTTCATCGCGTCAGAACCGCAGACGCCTTCGCGGCAAGAGCGGCGAAAGCTGATGCTGGGATCGACTTCTTTAAGTTTCATCAACGCGTCGAGCAACATGCGTTCTGTTCCGTCGAGCTCTACCTCGATGGTTTGCATGTAAGGCTTAGCGTCGGTATCGGGGTCGTATCGGTAAATTTCAAACGTGCGTTTTGTCATGGTGTGTGCCTGATCAGAAAGTACGGGTCTTCAAGGGGATGCTGTCCACGGTAAGTGGCTTCATTTGCACGGGCTTGTACGTGAGTTTGTTGCCATCGCGGTGCCACAGCGTGTGCTTATGCCATTCGGTGTCGTTACGGCCATTGGGGTGCTCAGCTGTGTCGCCGTAGTCGTCAACGGTATGCGCGCCACGGCTTTCGTG
>CANBZB010000114.1 GCA_947373745.1 Burkholderiales bacterium
TATTGCGGCGTGGGCTGTGGCGTGATCATCGAGTCGCGTGCGGGGCAAATCACGGGCGTGCGCGGTGACCCACAACACCCTGCTAATTTCGGTCGTTTGTGCAGCAAAGGCTACACCCTGCATTTGAGCGCCAGCCCCTCTGTGAACCAAAGCGTGCGCTTGCTACAACCACAAAAGCGTTTAGTACGCGGCGGCAGTTTGTTGCCGATGGACTGGGACGGTGCCATGCAATGGGCCAGTCAGACACTGGCGAGCATCGTGCGTTCACACGGGGCAGACGCCTTGGGGTTTTATGTCTCTGGCCAGTTATTGACAGAAGACTATTACGTCTTCAACAAACTCGTTAAAGGTTTGCTGGGCACCAACAACATCGACACCAATTCGCGCTTGTGCATGAGTAGCGCAGTCGCTGGCTACAAACTCACGCTCGGCGCAGATGCACCACCGGCTTGCTATGACGATGTCATGCATGCCAACTGCTTGTTTATCGCAGGCAGTAACGCCGCCTATGCCCACCCCATTTTGTTTAGACGCATAGAAGATGCACGCCAAAAAAACCCGCAACTCAAAATCATCGTCGCTGACCCACGCCGCACTGACACGGCCAGCAATGCCGACTTGCATTTACCTCTGCAACCAGGCACCGATGTCATGTTGTTTCACGGTATGTTGCACCTGATGCTGCAAGAAGATTGGGTAGACCATGCTTACATTGCCGCGCACACAGAAGGTTTTGAAGCTTTGCAAAAACTCGTGAAAGACTACACACCAGCCAATGTGAGTGCGGTATGTGGCATCCATCCAGAGCAACTCATACAAGCCACGCGTTGGTTTGTGGGTGTGGACGATGCGGGCAAACGACCTACCAACAATACAACGCATGCCACTTTGAGTTTGTATTGCCAAGGCTTGAACCAATCGAGCAGTGGCACTGCTAAAAATGCAGCGTTGATCAACTTGCATTTGGCGACTGGGCAGATTGGCAAAGCAGGTGCTGGGCCATTTTCTTTAACAGGACAACCTAACGCCATGGGTGGGCGCGAAGTGGGTGGTTTGGCTAACTTGATCAGCGCGCACCGCGACATGGCGAACCCTGCGCACCGCCAAGAAGTCGCTAAGTTGTGGGGCATTGCCGATGTGCCTGCAAAGCCTGGCAAAACCGCAGTCGAGATGTTCGAAGCCGCCGCGGACGGCGAAATCAAAGCGTTATGGATTGCTTGCACCAACCCCGCACAGTCCATGCCCAATCAAGCGACCGTGCGTCGCGCGCTAGAACGCGCTGAATTTGTTGTAGTGCAAGAAGCCTTTGCCACCGCAGAAACCTGTGCTTTTGCAGACCTACTTTTGCCCGCCACCACCTGGGGCGAAAAAGAAGGCACGGTCACCAATAGCGAGCGCCGCATCACCCGTGTACGAGCTGCGGTGCCGCCTCCTGGTCAAGCCAGACATGACTGGCAAATCGTGGTCGATTTGGCGCAACGCTTAAAAGACGCGCCGGGTATTGCAGTCGACAAAAACGACCTACACATGTCCTACACCACGCCAGAAGAAATTTGGCTAGAACACCGCGAATCCACGCGCGGACGGGACCTAGACATCACTGGTATGCGTTACGACCTATTACAAGAAACCCCTTTGCAATGGCCCATGCCTGAAGGTGCATTGCAAGGCAAAGCGCGTTTGTATGAAGATGGCGTCTATCCCACCGCGAGTGGGCGCGCCAAATTTGCTGCGATTGCCCATGTACCTACTTCTGAAGTGCGGGAATCACGCTTTCCGTTTTCGCTCAACACAGGCCGTTTGCGTGACCAATGGCATGGCATGACACGCACCGGCGTAATCGGCAAACTATTCGGACATGTGCCTGAACCCGTGGTGCAACTCAACACACAAGACATGGCGCGTTTGGGCTTTACCGATGGTGACTTGGTGCATGTCACCAGCAAACGCGGTTCTATTGTTTTGCCAGCACAAGCCAGTGATGCGTTAGGCGCCAACCAAGCGTTTATTGCGATGCATTGGGGCGCTGGTTTCTTGAGTGGACGCGACCATCAAAACAAGCCATTGGCAGGTGTGAATGCCATCACTACGTCGGCCTATTGCCCCACTTCCAAACAACCTGAACTCAAACATGCAGCGGTCAAAGTGCTGCGGGCGGAGTTACCTTGGACTTTGTTGGGGGTAGCCTGGTTGGGCACCGAGAATGCTCAAGCCTATAACAGCAAAACTGTTTCACTTGCAACAGAGTTTGCGAAACCATCTCGCTCAGCTTTAGAAGTGATTCAAGCCCTTCGCGAACACATGTCGCATTTCGAATTCGCGAGTTGCGTGCCTTTCTCATCGGACGACGGGTTTAGACAAGGTGTACTCTTTCGCGCCGCCTGTAGCGAAGCGCCAGATATGAATTTGGTTCAGACGATTGAGGGGTTAATCGGTCTATCGGGTATGTCCAGTTTGCGATATGTGGATGCCAAGCGCTGCCATGTGCGTAGCATGCGTGTTCGTAATGAACTGCTAGAAGCATTTGTGATTGCAGGCGATACCTCGGCAGAAAAGTGGCTCAATGCTTTGTTGCAAACGCAGGCATCTACAGCTTCATATGGGCGTCGGTTATTGATGACTGGGGCTAAGCCGCCTGTTGCTTTGGTGGATAAAGGCGCTACGGTTTGCACGTGCGTTGGTGTCAGAGATATAGCGATATCAACCCATTTAAGCAACTGCAATGGAGATGAAGAAACGCGCCTGACTTCTCTTAAAAATAAACTAGGCTGTGGCACCCAATGTGGTTCCTGTATTCCCCAACTCAAGCGCATGATCGCCACCACACCGTTAAATGAAGAGGCGGGAGCTTGACGATGCGCTTCGAACGCTCTGGTTCCCGCTCTCGCTCCGTCAAGAGAGGTAATAGGGCCTTAATGTGGCTCCTCGCTTCGCTCTTGATGTCGCCACATTAAGGCCCTATTACCTCTCTTGACTGCGGGTGCTGGACAATACTTCTTATGGCGATTGGTCACTACATCAAAGAAATTGGACGCGGGCGGGATGGTGCTCGGGCGCTGGATCGTTTGCAAGCTGCGGATTTGATGGGTCAGATCTTGGATGCACAAGTGAGCGATTTAGAAATTGGTGCATTTTGTTTGGCTATGCGCATCAAAGGTGAAACGCCTGACGAGATGGCCGGCTTTTTAGATGCAGTGCATGCGCGTTTGCATCGCGTAGAAGGACCTGCTGATAAGTGGACTGTTGTATTGCCCAGTTACAACGGCGCGCGTCGCTTGCCTTTGATGACACCTTTGCTTGCGCAATTGTTAGCGCGTGAAGGACTTGCCGTGGTGGTGCATGGATGTGCAACCGAATCAACGCGTGTGACTAGTGAGCAGGTTTTTTCGGCAATGGGGTTGCAAGCTTTAGGCACACCTCGCTCAGTTGAGGCGGGAGAGGCAGTGTTTGTACCAACCGAAGTGTTGTCATCTGGCTTGAAGCGTTTGCTCGATGTGCGACGCGTGGTGGGTTTACGCAATCCAGCACATAGCTTGGTCAAACTGATGAACCCCGTGGTCGGCAAAACTTTGTTGGTTAGTAGTTACACACATCCTGAATACGCCCTGTCCATGGCCGCGACGTTTGAGTTGACCGGTGAACGCGCGCTTTTGTTGCGCGGCACGGAGGGCGAAGCGGTGGCAGACGCGCGGCGGTGTCCGCCTATGGAAGCATTTGTTAACGGCCAACGCACAACTTTGGTCGAGGGACAATCGGGGCCGCTGACGCGTTTGCCTGACTGGCCTAACGAGATTGACCCAGAGACCACTGCGCGTTACAGCATGGCGGTTTTGAATGGCGAGTTAGCGGTTCCTGAATCTTTGAAGCGGCAAGTACAAGCGGTTTTGCAAGCGATACAACTATGACTTCTTTTTCTACGGCACAACCCCACGTTTACCTAGTCGGCGCTGGCCCAGGCGATCCTGAGCTGCTGACGTTCAAAGCCGCAAAAACTATTGCTGCGGCGACTGTGTTGTTGGTCGATGATTTGGTGAGCGATGCTGTGTTGGCGCATGCAGCCCCCATGGCGCGCATCGTCCATGTGGGCAAGCGTGGCGGTTGTCAATCGACACCGCAGGCTTTCATCCAAAAGTTAATGGTGCAAGAAGCGCTTGCGGGCGAATGTGTGGTGCGTCTCAAAGGTGGCGACCCATTTATTTTTGGACGCGGTGGCGAAGAGGTCGAATATCTACAAGCCCATGGTGTGGCGGTCACGGTGGTGAACGGCATCACAGCTGGTCTAGCAGGTGTCAGTTCGCTGGGTGTCTCACTTACGCACCGTGAACACGCGCACGGTGTGGTCTTTGTTACCGGTCACGCCAAGCCAGGCGACGGAGTCGATTGGGCCACCCTTTCGCGTACTGCCGCACAGGCCAAACTCACTTTGGTGATTTACATGGGTATAAGAGGGGCCGAACAGTTACAGGCTGATTTATTACAAGGTCTGCCTGCTGATACGCCAGTGGCTGTGATCCACCAGGTCAGCCTGCCTGCGCAGCGCCATGCGGTGTGCACTCTGGCGACATTGCACGAGACAGTCGTGCGCGAGGCATTGGCCAGCCCTTCGGTGATTGTGGTGGGGGATGTGTTGAAAGGATTAGCGTCTGTTCAGTCCGACGCTTTCACGCACAACTTGCACAGCGCGCAAGGCTAATTCCTTGGCCTGTCACCCTCAAGATAGGCCCCTAGCCCAACTTGTGATCAGATCACGCCGTTTATTACACAAGGAGACAACATGACAACATCTTTAAAAGGCCAAGTCGCGTGGATCACAGGCGGTGGCAGCGGTATTGGTTTGGCGGGCGCTATCGAATTGGTCAAAGCCGGCGCCCATGTGGTGATTTCAGGACGCACGGCCGCAACCAATGCCAGCGCCCTCGCCCATTTACAAACTTTGGGAAGTGCTGAGTCCATCGTGCTTGATGTGGCAGACAAAGCTGCGGTGAATGCTGCCGCACAACAGATCGTTGCCAAACACAAGCGCATCGACATCTTGGTAACCAGCGCAGGCACCAACGCCACCAAACGCAACTTTGACGTCTTGACCACCGATGCATGGGACGATGTGGTCAATATCAACCTCAACGGATTGTTCTATTGCGTGCATGCGGTTTTACCGACCATGCGTGCACAAAAAGGCGGTTTGATCGTGAACGTGTCGTCTTGGGCCGGCTTGTATGCCTCCAAACTCACAGGCCCCGCTTACAACGCCACCAAGCGCGCAGTGCTAGCTTTGACGGAATCGATCAATATGGAAGAGTGCGGTTACGGCATTCGCGCAAGTTCTGTTTTGCCCGGTGAAGTGGCCACGCCCATCATGGAAAAACGCCCCGTGCCACCTTCCAAAGAACAGCGCGAGCGTATGGTGCAGCCGGAAGACATGGGCCAAGCGATTTTGTTCTTGGCCACCATGCCAGCACGCACCTGCATTAACGAAATGATTGTGTCGCCAACTTTCAACCGCTTTTATATGGGTGGCTTGGAAACGCCGCCTGCCAAATAAGCCTTGCAAACCTTTGACGTCGCCATAGTCGGGGCTGGCGCTGCCGGCCTATTTTGCGCAGGCGTGGCGGCGCAGCAAGGTTTGCAGGTATTGGTGATTGACCATTACGAGAAGGTGGCCGAGAAAGTTCGCATCTCCGGCGGTGGTCGCAGTAATTTCACCAATATCGACATCGATGTGCGCGCACCACACAAACATTTTTTAGGTCAAAACCCACAGTTTTGTCGCAGCGCGTTGTCGCGCTACACACCACAAGACTTTGTGGCGTTGGTGCAAAGCCACCAGATTGCTTTCCATGAAAAGCACAAAGGCCAATTGTTTTGTGACCGCTCATCTGAAGACCTGATTCAGATGCTGTTGCGCGAGTGCGACGCTGGCGCGCAAGGCGGACACGTCACACGCTGGCAACCTTGTAGCCTCAAAGCACTGCGCTATGCAGATGGTGAATCGCAAGAAAAACCTTACACCCTAGAAACCAGCCAAGGCGAAGTCAGCGTTGGCGCGGTAGTGGTGGCGACTGGCGGTTTGTCGATTCCCAAAATTGGCGCCACCGATTTGGGTTACCGCTTGGCCAAGCAATTTGGCATTCGGATGGTGGAGCCCCGACCTGGCTTGGTGCCCCTGACCTTTGATGCCGAACAATGGGCTCCGTTTGCTGAACTCTCAGGTTTGTCCCTACCTGTCAGCATTGAGACGGGAGCTACCAAAGCAGTGCATAGGTTTGACGAAGACTTGCTTTTTACCCACCGTGGCTTGTCGGGGCCTGGGGTCTTGCAAATATCCAGTTATTGGCAAGCGGGCGAAGACATCCGCATCAATCTAGCCCCTGCGCTCTCGCTGGAGGCAGATTTGCTACACGCTAAGCAACGCTCCAAGAAACGTATTGCCAACGAACTCGGCGCATGGCTGCCCAGCCGTCTGGCGGATGTATGGACGCAACACCATGACGCCTGGCAGCGCCCCATCATGGAGGCCAGCGACAAGGCGCTCGTCCAGCTAGCGCAGGCACTCAGTCGCTGGTCTATCACCCCGTCTGGTACCGAGGGCTACCGAAAAGCCGAGGTCACCGTAGGCGGGGTGGATACACGGGATTTGTCCCAACAAACCATGGAATCGCGCCAGCCAGGGCTTTATTTCATTGGGGAAGTGGTCGATATCACCGGCTGGCTAGGTGGCTATAACTTCCAATGGGCGTGGGCCAGCGCCCACGCATGCGCCAAGGCTTTGGCGGCGGCCAAAAAATAGCTATAATTCTTGGCTTTGCTGGCTAATACTGCGCCAGCGCAACTATTTGGAACCCTTGGTCATGACAACCATTCGTGTAAAAGAAAACGAACCCTTTGACGTCGCATTGCGTCGCTTCAAGCGCACTATTGAGAAGCTGGGCCTCTTGACCGACCTGCGCGCCCGCGAGTTCTACGAAAAGCCAACGGCTGAGCGCAAGCGTAAAAAAGCTGCTGCTGTGAAACGCCACTACAAGCGCGTGCGTAGTATGCAGTTACCCAAAAAGATGTACTAAT
>CANBZB010000115.1 GCA_947373745.1 Burkholderiales bacterium
CATTCGCCGCCTACAAGAAAGACCCGCAAATGCGTCGCGCCGAAGCTTTGAAACAAGCGATGGTAGAGACTATGAAATTACCGCAATACGCCCATCCTGCATATTGGGCGCCTTACGCTTTGGTGGGCGAGGGCGGTCGTTAATATTTAACGCTGACAGCCATCTGAAGGCGCTGCTTTAATTGGCAGCGCCTTTTTTTGCGAAAACGATTTTGTCAATCACTACTTCGTTTTGTGCGTTATAGGCCAAGAGAATTTGGACGTCGTGGCCTTTGGCTGAAGCGAATACTTTCGCTTTCTCGCTTTTTTGTTCTAGTGTGACAAGTGTACGAATCGCGTTGATGACGCTAAAAATCAAAAATGGGTTTTTGGAAGTCACGCCCGAAGAGCTGGGCGGCTCAGACATTTGAATCTTTCCACCACTTTTCTCAACTTGGTTTACCCACACCTTCATGCGCTCTGGCATATTGTTGGGAGAGACTTTGTCGTAGAACGGGACGGTTATTTCACTCATGGGGGCCGAGAGAGAGGCCGAGAGTTGATGATCAAACTTGTCTGCATCTAAAAATGCCACGATAGGCGCGGCATCATCTTGTGCAGACTTAGCCGGCGGATTTGTTTCGCAAGCACTCAGCGCTAAGCAGCCAACCAATACGAGTGACCAGCGAATAGATAACACATGACGCATACAACACCTCTTCAAGAAGAACATGGATTGTGAACGATTTTAAAAACTCATGTGTCAGCGTCTTTTAGGGCCAATGCCCTGTCATACAAAAGGTTGCGTGACTCGCCAGTTAGCTCTGCGGTGAGACGTACCGCAGTTTTAAGTGGAACCTCTTGCATCAAAAGTTTGAGCATCTTGTCGTGTACTTCAATCGGGTCGTTGACAACTGCTTGTGCGTGAATCACCAGCGCAAATTCACCACGGGTGCGTTGCGGGTTGGCATGAATCCAATCGATCAACGTATTAGTAGGCAGCGTTGCGATTTCTTCAAACTGTTTGGTCAGCTCTCTGCCCACTGTCACCATGCGGTCGCCAAGAGCTGCCAGCGCGGTTGCGAGTGCTTCTATGCGATGCGGCGCTTCTAAAAGCACGTGTGCGCGCCCATCTAATGCCAGCAATTGCACAGCACGTTCACGCTCAGTCGCTTTACTAGACAAGAAGCCTACGAATACAAACCCTGATGCATCTGCCGTGAATGAACCGCATGCACTTAGCAAGGCCGTGACACTGCTGGCACCCGGCAGGGGCATGACTCGAAATCCTGCAGCCTGCACCTGCCACGCTAAGCGCGCACCAGGGTCGCTGATGGCGGGGGTTCCTGCGTCGCTCACATAAGCCACGCGTTGACCTGCCTGCAAACGTTGAATGATTTCTTGCGCAGCTTGCGTTTCATTGTGTTGATGTACAGCTAACCAATGGCTGGCGTTGCGCTCAATTCCGTAACTGCGTAACAAAGTTTGTGAGTGGCGCGTATCTTCACAGGCCAAGGTATCGCACACACTCAAAACATGCAGGGCGCGCAAGCTGATATCGGCCAAATTACCGATCGGCGTTGCCACCATATACAAGGTGCCTGCAGGGTGGTGCTGCCCAGACGCAGCATCGTGGGCAGCAGTGAGGGCGGATGAAAAATGCGTGGACATACCCAAGAGAAAAATTCCTTCACCACCAAGCAATCAGGAGATGCAGCCGAAGACTGCGCTTTGCACTATTTGCAAGCCCATGGCTTACAGCTGTTACAACGCAATTATCGAACGCCAGGGCGCGGCGGCGGAGAAATAGATTTAATCATGCAAGACAGGGACGCAACCTTGGTATTTGTAGAGGTGCGTATGCGCTTACATGGCCTATATGGAGGACCTTTGGCCAGTGTTTCTGCATCCAAACGCAAGCGCATCGTATTTGCCGCAAAATTTTTCTTGATGCGCTTGAAATACGAACCCACATGCCGCTTTGACGTGGTGGCGATAGATGCCAACGGACTCCATTGGCTACAAGGGGCTTTTGCGGTGGACTGAGTAGCGCAAAAGGTATCATTGCAGGATGCTTGAACAACGAATTGAACAACATTTCATAGACAGTGCTGATTTGAAATACCAGTCAGCGCAAGCCTTATCCAAACCCATCGCAGCAGCTATCGCGGCCATCTTGGCCAGCGTCACCAGCGGTGGCAAAGTGTTGGCATGTGGCAATGGAGGTTCTGCCGCAGACGCGCAACATTTTGCTGCAGAGTTTGTGGGGCGGTTTGAGCGTGAAAGGCCCGAGTTAGGCGCTATCGCTTTAACGACAGACAGCTCTATCTTGACTGCAATTGCCAACGACTACCACTATGACCAAATTTTCTCCAAGCAAGTGCGTGCGCTTGGTCAGTCTGGGGACGTTTTGTTGGCCATCACGACCAGCGGTAACTCTGCCAATGTTTTAGCGGCTATCGAGGCTGCGCATGAGCGCGATATGACAGTCGTCGCCCTCACTGGCAAAGGCGGTGGCAAGATGGTGCAAGCATTGCGTGAAACCGACGTACACATTTGCGTGCCGCATGAGCGCACTGCCCGAATTCAAGAAGTGCATTTACTCACCATCCATTGCATTTGCGATGGCGTGGATACGCAACTATTGGGTGATCAAGAAGGAAACTAGGACTATGAATAATTCAACTGCTAAATATCTCTCCGCTATCAGTTTGGCGCTTGCGCTCAACGCATGCGCGCCCGTCATGATGGGCGGTGTATTTGGAACGGCCATGATTGCTAGCGACCGTCGCACCACAGGTATTCAGGTGGAAGACGAGGGTATTTCACAACGCAGTGCCAGCGCTATCAAGCAGAACTTTGGTGAAAAAGAGCATGTGAATGTGGCGAGTTACAACCGCCAAGTGCTGATCACCGGCGAGGTGTCCAACGATCGCGTGCGCGCCCAAGTTGAACAGCTAATTGGAAAAATCGAGAACGTGCGTTTGGTTGTGAATGAGTTGGGCATTGGCCCTGCCACTACTTTGGGCGAACGTTCTGCCGATGTTGTCTTAGCGGCAAAGGTGAAAGCCGCCATGATCGATACCGAAGACGTTTTTGCAGGCGTCCACAAAATCGTGGTCGAGCGTGGCACCGTGTATTTGATGGGTCGTGTAACCCAGCGCGAAGGCAACCGCGCTACTGAAGTAGCGCGTGGGGTTAACGGGGTCAAGCGTGTGGTGCGTGTCTACGAATACATGAGCGAAGAAGAACTCAACGCCATGCAACCTAAGAAAGCGCCGGTGGATGAATCCAAACCAGCGCCAGTGACATCAGGCTCTGGCGCGCCGGTGAACAGCGCCGCACCAGCAACGGGTGCGGTAGTCACGCCTGTCAAATAATTAGCGCAGACGCTTAATTAGGCTCGACGTATCCCAGCGCTTGCCGCCTAGCTTTTGCACGTCGCCGTAGAACTGGTCGACCAACATGGTGACTGGCAATACGGCGCCGTTGCGCTTTGCTTCATCAAAAACCAGGCCTAAGTCTTTGCGCATCCAGTCCACTGCAAAACCAAAGTCAAATTTATCCGCCACCATGGTTTTGCCACGGTTGTCCATTTGCCAACTTTGCGCAGCGCCCTTGCCGATTACATCGAGTACCAGGTTCATATCTAACCCAGCTTTTTGACCAAAGGCGATGGCTTCACTCAGCCCTTGCACCAAGCCTGCAATACAAATTTGGTTAACCATCTTGGTCAATTGACCTGCACCAGACGCGCCCATCAAAGTGAAAGCGCGAGAGAAAGCCATCGCAACAGGCTTGACGCAATCGAATACAGATTCATCACCACCACACATCACAGTTAACAAACCGTTTTGTGCGCCACCTTGACCGCCAGAGACTGGTGCGTCAATGAAGGGAATGCCTAAATTTTTAGCTGCTGCGTAGATTTCGCGCGCCACATCGGCCGATGCGGTGGTGTGGTCGACAAGAATAGCGCCGGCTTTCATGCCAGCCAATGCGCCATCTGCGCCAAAAATCACCGAACGCAAGTCTTCGTCATTGCCCACGCAGCAAAACACGATGTCAGCACCAGCGGCAGCTTCACGCGGAGTAGGCGCGCTTTTAGGCGCTTTGCTTTTGGCAAATTCAGCGACCCAAGCTTGTGCTTTAGCAGGCGAGCGGTTGTAAACAGTGACAGCATGCCCGGCAGTTGCCAAATGGCCGGCCATGGGGTAGCCCATAACGCCCATGCCAATGAAAGCGACATGGGTAGAGGGTGCGGATTCATAGGTTTTTGGATTGATGCTCGACATGGTGAACTCTTTTGGGTTGGGTTAAATAGCCATGCATCATAGTGTGATTGCGGCATTCTGAGCCGCTGCCTGCATCGCCTGTGCCATGGTCTGCATCCCGTAAGCCGCCCCAGTTTGGATGGCATTGTGTATTTGCGAGGTTTTGCCCTCGCGTATCAGGTGTCGGACGGCAGGTGTCGCCACCATGACTTCAAAGACAGCGTGTTGCCTTTTGCTAAGCGGTGGGCGGTATAGCGTTTGCGACACCACGCCGATCAAAGCTTCGCTCAGTTGGGCGCGCACCAAGGATTTTTCTGCGCTATCGAACACATCGACGATACGCTCGACGCTAGCAGCCGCACTTCGGGTGTGCAGACTTGCAAGCACCAGATGTCCTGTTTCTGCCGCCGTCAGGGCCAGGCGAATAGTTTCAAGGTCGCGCAACTCGCCGACCAAAATCACGTCAGGGTCTTCGCGCAAAGCGGCTCGCAATGCGTGTGAGAAACTTTTGCTGTGATGCCCTATCTCTCTTTGTGTCACCAAACACTGATGGTTGGTGTGTATGAATTCAATCGGATCTTCAAGGGTAATGATGTGTTGACTGGTAGTTTGATTGAGGTGATGCAAGAGCGCTGCCAAAGTGGTAGATTTCCCGGACCCTGTCGGGCCCGTGACTAAAAAAAGCCCAGCGCTCTTGAGTAAATCTGGTAATACTTTCGGTGAAGTTATTTCAGTCAGAGTAGGAATGGCATCGCGTATGTGTCGTAGCACGGTGCCAACGCCCGTATGGCTTTTAAATACATTGGCACGAAATCTTCCTACTCTCGGAACAACGAATGAGAAATCTACTTCATAGCCTTCCAAGTAGTGCGCATACACATTCTTTTCCATATAAGGAGTCAAAGCTTGTATGAGCGAGCTGGAACTTGGTGGAGCGCTTTGCTGGTGATGCCCAGTTTCATTGAGAGTGCCCGCGCTAATTGGATCGAGTTGCTCCCTTACGGCACTTTGCACAATGCTGGTACTGAATTTAAATAGTTCGCCCTGAACTCTGGCCCAAGGCGCCTGTCCAGAACACAAATGGACATCAGACGCGCCATGCATCACTGCTTCTTGAAGTACATCTTCTAGATTCATTTGAAGTCCTTGTTAAAGTCATGCCTGTTATGACTACATTGCAAGATAACCTTCGATCCGTGCAAGAGCGCATTGCTGTTGCATGCTTGGCCGCTGGACGCAACCCTGCTGAAGTCACCTTGCTCGCTGTATCCAAAACATTTGGCGCAGACGCTGTGCAGGAGATCGCGGCATGCGGGCAACAAGATTTTGGAGAAAACTACATCCAAGAAGGTGTAGACAAAATCACTTTTTTACAAAGTGGTACGCATGCAAAAAGCCCGCTGATTTGGCATTGCATTGGTCCGATTCAAAGTAATAAAACCAAATATGTGGCCGAGCTCTTTAGTTGGGCGCATACCGTCGAACGCCTCAAAATTGCACAACGCTTGAACGACCAGCGCCCAGAGCAATTGCCGCCACTCAATATTTGCCTACAAGTCAATATAGACGGTGGTGCGACCAAGTCGGGCGTTGCGCCAGAAGAAGTATTGGAGCTAGCAAAGCAAGTGGCTCAATTGCCACGACTCATTTTGCGCGGGCTAATGACTATTCCAGATCCCGTAGAAGGCTTTGAAGCGCAAGTAGCGCTTCATACCAAAGCGCGTGCGTTATTTGATGAAGTGCATGAAGAATTAAACCTACCCCACTTCGACACGCTCTCCATGGGCATGACTTCTGATTTGGAAGCGGCTATACATGCTGGTAGCACCATGGTGCGTGTGGGCACCGCTATTTTTGGTGGGCGTAATAACTAATATCGCGGTAGAGAGGTGACATTAGGCACACACCCTGATAAAATCTGAGAATGAAACCGTTTCGTTGGAGTCACGAGAAAAATGAAACTCTCAAGCAAGAGCGCAGCATTTCATTCGAGGAAATAGTGCTCGCGATTGAGTCGGGTGGTTTGTTGGATGAGTTAAAGCATCCAAACAAAGAAAAATACCCTCATCAATTGGTGTTTGTGGTGGGGCTTGATAGTTATGCCTACTTGGTTCCTTACGTTGAAGAGGCCGAATACTATTTTCTAAAAACCGTGATCCCAAGCCGCAAAGTTACAAGAGACTATCTTGGATAGGAGACTTAAATGAAAAAATTAGATACGTTTGAAAAAGATCTATTAGAGGCCTTTGATAAAGGCGAATTAAAGTCGACGTCACCTTCTAAAGCCAAACTTGCTAAGTTCAAGGCGGCGGCAAGCGCTACTTTTATCAAAGACAGGCGAATCAATATTCGGCTATCTACACCTGACCTCATGGACATTCAGGCGCGCGCCCTTGAAGAGGGTATTCCATATCAAACTTTTATTGCCAGTGTTTTGCATAAATATGCCTCTGGCCGTTTGTATGAGCGCCAATCTAATTTGCAGCCGAAATCGGTAAAACGCTAAATTTAAAAGGTTTTAAAACCTCGGTAAATCAGGATGCTTGATTTGCCCAGCGCGCACAAGCATCTTTCCATATTCCGCACAGCGGTTCAAAGTGGGAATCACTTTGCCAGGGTTTAACAAACCCTTGGCGTCAAAAGCACGTTTCACGGCAAACATTTGTTCGTTTTCTTCAGCGCTAAATTGCACGCACATGCTGTTGAGCTTTTC
>CANBZB010000116.1 GCA_947373745.1 Burkholderiales bacterium
CCGAATTGCGGAATATTTGTGAATTCCACAAGCGCAACAGCTTTAAGAATTACAGGCAATGTCAATATCAATGCACACCCCATCAGGGTTGTCGGTGGCTACTCAGTCAATAACAACGGAAGCGTGAGTCCTATCACTACAGATACGCCGGTAGCGGTTGATCCATTTGCAGGTATGACGATGCCAACTTTTAGCAGTTGCACCTATGTGAATTACAAAAAATCTGGTGGCGGAGCCATCACATTGAACCCAGGTACCTATTGCGGGGGTATCTCCATTACTGGCAATCATTCAGTGACTTTTAATTCAGGTATGTATGTGTTGTATGGTGGTGGCATGACATTGGCAAGCAATATTTCACCCATCACCGGAAACAATGTCACTTTTTATAACTCGGGCAATGGCACCAGCTACCCCTATGGTGGAATTAGTTTGTCTGGTGGGGGTGTCAGCACTTTGTCTGCCCCAACAACGGGCACTTACGCCGGCATGTTGGTGATGCAAAACCCCTTGAATACGCAGGATGCCACTGTATTGGGTAATGCCAACTCAACATTGGCGGGTAATTTCTATTTTCCAAAAAATAATGTGAATTTAGGTGGGACCAGCAGTACAACGATTCCAATAGGCACAGTAGTGGCCTTGAGTGTTGGGGTGAGTGGTGGCTCTATCTTTAACATGGTTAACACTTACGGAAACACTGGATCCGCCTATTCACGTGCAGGCCTCTACCAATAATTACTTCGAACGCCGTATGGTCATTCGGTTTATTCGTTCAACCCAGATGCAACCGATGTCAAAACAATGGGGCTTTGAATAGCCGCTAAAGCGCCACCAAATAACAAACTGGTGTAAGTGTAGGAAACAGCCACTGTAAGCGGTGTTTGATAAGCACCATCTATAGATTGGGCGACATTGACTTGTAAGCTATCGATGCCACTAAACGATATCAAAAAATGTTGGCAATAGTTTGTAGCGACCGCTTGAATTTCTAATGGCGTTGGTTTTGGGGTAGACATGACAACGCCAGCACGAACAGCCTCTCTAGCGGCGTGGGTGATCACGACTTTATCGAACATCAACAGACTGAATTCGATGATGCCGTCTACTGTCAATAGCAATAAAGGCAAGATCAGTGCAAATTCAATCGCGCTAGCGCCTCTTTGTTTACGCCGCATGGCTGATGCGTCTATAGGAAGTGGGCGTGACACCCATATGGTCTCGGAAAAATCTAGAGAAATTACCCGGATTAGAGAATCCAAGATCCATAGCAATGGAGGTAATGTTTTCTGCACTTGTGCGCAAGCGATTGCTGGCTTCTTCTATGCGTATGGCATTCCAGTGAACATGGGGTGATGTTCCCAATTGGTCATGGAATAGCTCAAAGAAACGACTTCGTGACATGCCTACTAGGCTGGCCACTTCTTCCGCCATACAAGGGTTGCTAAGGTTTTTTTGCATATACAGCATCGCTGCACGCAAACGGTAATCAACCAAATGAGGGCGAACACTTGAAGGAACTTCAGAATTAGGCATATGCAACTTTCTAGTCGCAATTGTGATGAATAAACGCCATTGTTTCTGTGCGTTAAATCACATAACAAAGTTTTTAAGAAACTGGTAGTTCTCCGAGTGAAATTTCGGACGAATTGATAAGCAATTAATTAAGTCATCGCTTAAATTACCAATCACCCTTTGTGCAATTTCGCACGGATATTTGAAAGGTAAAAAATGACTCAATTCACAACACTGCTCAAAAATTTCATCGCTGATGAACAAGGCGCCACTGCTATTGAATATGGCTTGTTGGTAGCTTTGATTGCAGTTGTAATCATTACTAGCGTGGCTTTAATTGGTACAGATCTTAAAACTGTATTTACAAAAATATCAACCTGCTTAGCTACGCCCGCAAGTTGCTAAAAGCAAACGTTGAATAGCAACACAACTTACATGTGGGTAATTCTTACCTGTTTATTAAGTTTGGCCGTGTGGTGGGATTTCAAAACCCACCGCATTCCTAACAAACTAATTTTGCTAGGAATGTGCCTAGGCAGCATATTTTCGATCCTTCCAAATGGTGTTGGTTGGCTAAATGCTCTTTTAGGCTGGTCAGTTGGCTTAGTTGTCTTTATGCCGTTTTATTTATTGCGTGTTCTAGGTGCTGGAGATGTCAAGCTATTGGCAACAGTTGGAGCATTTGTAGGTTATCCCGCCGTGCTGCTAGTCGCTTTGTTTTCTTGTTTAGCTGGAGGGTTTCTATCTATCCTGATAGCCCTTCAACAAAGGCAGTTAATGCAAATGTCGCGCAACCTTTATCAAGGATTGATGGTGTTCTGCTTACAAATTACTAGCGGTGGAAAAACTAGCCAGTGGAGCATGGTGACTACCCAGAGGAGGTTGCCATATGCACTCGCCATTGCATTGGGAACTTTGTATTACGCATTTATGCATGGTAATTTTTTAAGTCAATGAATTCAAAGGTTAATTTGTGCGAAATATAAGACCCTTATTACTGATAGTGTTGTCATTGCTTATAGGTGCTATGGCAGTAGCTTTTGCCATTCGATGGATAGGCCAGCGCACTGAAGTGGCCACCACCAAGGTTGTTGTAGCGTCTCGTGATTTAGTGTTTGGAACGCAACTCAAAGAAGGCATGCTCGAAGTAATTGACTGGCCCGCTTCTGGCACTTTGAAAGAACCCGTGTCAGACCCTAAAGCCATTTACCAACGCATCATCAATACACAAATCATGCGGGGTGAACCAGTGCTCAATTCCAAATTAGCTGCACAAGGCGAAAAAGCTGGGTTGTCCGCCCTATTGCACGAGGGTTCACGCGCTGTAACGGTGCGTGTGAACGAAATTGTGGGTGTGGCTGGTTTTGCACTTCCAGGTAATTATGTGGATGTCATGGTGCATGCAACTGACAAGACCAACCGTCCTATTTCCAAAATTGTGCTCGAGCGGATTTTGGTATTGGCCTTAGCACAAGATGCCTCCACAGGAGAGACCAAGCCACGCGTTGTCAATGCCGTCACTCTTGAAGTTACCCCCCAACAAGCCGAACAAATTGATTTAGCCCGCAGTGTGGGGGCCTTGTCATTGGTATTGCGCAGCCAAGTCGATACAGGCCGTGTGTCAACGACGGGGGTGCGCATGGACGACTTATTCAAGCAGGGTGAGTTTCAAGTGCCATCCGTTGCCCCAACAAATTCAGACAAAAACAAATCTGAGGCACCCCCACCTCGTAGCTTCACCCGAAGTTCTAGTGACAGGCTAGAAATTATTCGTGGTATCAGTAAAACATTGGAATAAGCCATGCGTATCCATTTCATACAACGTTCATTTATTGCTTGCGCTGTAACGATTTTTATAAGTTGTTTCAACGTTGCCAATAGCGCACCGACAGCGCAAGCGTCCACGCTGATGCAGTTGACTTCTGGGAAATCAACGCTTCTCACCCTTCCCGCTGATGCAGTTCGTTTATCTGTTGGAAATGCAGAAGTTGCAGATGTCATGCTCGTCAACCCACGTGAAGTCTATTTATTAGGCAAGAAAATTGGCAGCACCAACGTGATGATTTGGACAAAGTCTGGATCCACCACCGTGATGGACATCACGGTGTCCATGGATATACAAGCCTTGCAAGCGCATCTGCGTCAATTGGTACCGACTGAGAAAAACTTACATATTGCAGTTTTAGGTGACTCGGTTGTTTTGAGTGGCTCTGCTAGCGACCCTATCAAGCTACAAAGAGTCTATAGCCTGGCTGAGGCATTCACCGGCGGTAAAAAAATTATTAACCTCTTGCATTTAGAAGGTTCGCAACAAGTCATGCTAGAAGTGAAAGTAGCAGAAGTTGCTAAAACCTTGCTAGATGAATTGGGCTTTGGATTAACAGGCACAGTTGCGAATGGATCTGCTTCATTCAATGTTGTGTCTTCGTTGCTCAGTACGGGCTCAGGCTCTTCCACCTTGAGCAAAGGAAGCAATAACTCCATCAAACTAGACGCTGAAATCAAAAAAGGATTGGTCAAAATTTTGGCGGAACCCACCATCACTGCTATTAGCGGTCAAGAAGGGTCATTCTTGGCAGGTGGAAAAATATTTATTCCAGTTCCACAAGCCTCTACTACTGGTGCTAGTTCCATCGTTTTAGAAGAACGTGAGTTTGGCGTAGGTTTGAAATTCACACCTACTGTTCTAGAAGATGGTCTGATCAATTTACGCGTTACACCAGAAGTCTCTGAACTCTCATTAGTAGGTACCACGGTCACAACAGGCACTGGTCAAACCAGTGTGCTGCCCTCTATCACTACACGCCGGGCATCTACCACGGTGCAATTGCGCGATGGTGAGAGCTTTGCCATTGGTGGGTTGATTAAGAGCAATGTGACTGAAGCAGTTAAGGCTTTTCCAGTGCTAGGCGAGATTCCTATCTTGGGCGTCTTATTCCGTAGCAGTGCCTTTCAAGCCGAGCGTACCGAGTTGGTGTTTGTAGTGACCCCTCGTTTAGCCAAGCCTAGCCAAAAGCCTTTGCCGCTGCCCACAGACAAATTTATTGAACCCACCCGTGGTGAGCTGCACTGGGAAGGTCGCATGGAAGGCGCTCCACCTGTTGCTAACACTAACAACTCCAATACAACAGAGGCATCCAAGCCTGCTGCTAAACCTTAAAGGCGATCGTTATGCGACTATTTTTTGCAATTAGTTTGTTAGCCCTCGCATCACAAGGATGCGCCAACTATCCGTCCGCTATTGATAGCAATTTTGGTTCAGCCGTACGACAGGTGATAGCGGAACAAACCGCCAATCCAAATCCACAGGCCAATTCGGGCAAGCCAGCACAAACCGATGGTCAGTCTGCCAAATCAGCCGTTGACCGTTACCAAAAATCGTTTGATGTGCTGCCCTTGCCTACCAATGTTTTCAATATAGGTGTTGGCAGTGGAACGAGTTCTGGTGCCCGCTAAGTAAGGAACGCTTAAAAAGAATACTATGAAAATATCACTTATTTCTTGGTCTGTCACGCAACTTGCAGTTCTGACCGGCATTGCCAAAGCACAAGGTTACGAGGTAGTGCAGACACAGTTACGAGACACTGAACATTCTTTACAAAATTTACTGCAAGAAGTAGCTGGCAATGTATTGGTTGTCGAATGCAATGCGGCACTACAAAAGAAAGATTTAGGCGAATTAGAGCGATTTATTTCTGAGAAATCGCACATAGTTGTATTAATACTCAGTGAGAACCGGGATGCAGATACCTTGGTGGCAGCAATGCAATCAGGAATCAGAGAGGTCATCTTTTCACCACCCGACGCAACTGATTTTGCAGCAGCCTTGAAGCGTGTGGCACAACGTAAAGAAATCTTTAACGATGAAGTCAAGGCACAGGCAAAAACAGTTGCCTTTGTTTCTTGCAAAGGCGGCAGTGGTGCCACATTTTTAGCTACCAATTTTGCTTACATCTTGGCTGAAGAAATGGGAAAGAACACTGCTTTTCTAGATTTAGATTTGCAATGTGGTGACGCAGTCTATTACGTGTCGCCAGGTCCGAGCAAATCAGACATCATTGAAATCACGCGGCAAATTGAACGACTTGACGCAAAATTATTGGCATCGAGTGTTTTACATGTTGCGCCTAATTTTGATTTACTTCCTGCGCCTGAAGAACCCGATGCCACTTACAACATGAGTGCAAGTGCCTTAAAGCAATTGACGGATATTGTTCGTAACCAATACGACATGGTGGTCATGGATTTAGAACGGGTCTTCAACCCGATGACAACGCAAGCACTAGATACGGCAGATGTCATTTACATCGTCATGGAGAATTTGCTGCCTTTCGTCCGTGATGCGAAGCGTATCGTAGCGAAATGCAGAGCCCTTGGGTATAGCGATCACAAAATTAGATTAGTGGTGAACCGCTATGAATTAAATGGCAACATAGATATCACGCAAATTGAAAAAGCAGTAGGCTTAAAAGTCAGTTACACCATTCGTAGTAGCTTTCCAGATGTAGCCAAGGCTATCAATACAGGTGTACCCATCATCCATGTGAATCCTAAAAACTCAGTGGTAGATGTTTTGCGTACTATGGCGGAAGAATTTGCTACGCCTACACATAGCAAGCAGGCTTCTTGGTGGGATCGGATCACAGGCTGATAAGTAATGGAGACAACCGCTCTTTCACCCACCCGTATTGAATCTATCAAGTCAAGAATTCATAAAAGAATTCTTGATTTGGTGAATTTGAGCACTATGGAGGGCATGACGCCAGATCAACTCCGCAAAGAGTTGAAGATTTTAAGCGAGCGTTTATTAGATGAAGACGCAATTGCGATTAACGAAGTTGAACGCCGTAGCATTGTGCAAAGCATTCAGAACGAAATGTTGGGGCTCGGGCCCATAGAGCCTTTACTGGCAGACACTTCCGTTTCAGACATATTGGTCAATGGCCCGTACAAAGTGTATGTAGAGAGACGTGGAAAAATTGAAGTGACCGATGTGCACTTTGATAACGATGCGCATTTATTACGCATCATTGACAAAATTGTCTCGCGTATAGGCAGACGCGTGGATGAACTCAGCCCCATGGTGGATGCACGCTTACCAGACGGTTCCCGCGTGAATGCCATCATTCCCCCACTCGCTTTAGATGGCCCCGTTCTGTCGATTCGCCGCTTTTCTGTCGTGCCCTATAGCATGCAAGACTTGGTGAAATTCAATACGCTGACACCGGAGATGGCTGAGCTTATCTATGGATTAGTCAAGGCCAAAGTTAATTTATTGGTATCTGGCGGAACAGGCTCGGGTAAGACCACGCTACTCAATGTCATTTCAGGCGCTATTCCTCCTAACGAGCGCATCATCACCATTGAAGATGCGGCTGAATTGCAGTTGCAACAACCGCATGTGGTGCGTCTTGAGTCTCGCCCACAAAATATTGAAGGCAAAG
>CANBZB010000117.1 GCA_947373745.1 Burkholderiales bacterium
CATTGCTATCGAGATACTGGGAACGTCATTCGCATCATTTCTGCTCGAAAAGCAACCACAACCGAATCAAAGTTTTACAAATAAGGTGTCACATGAAAAAAGAATATGACTTCTCCAAAGCACGTAAAAATCCATATGCATCTCAGCTAAAGAAGCAAATCACAATCAGACTCGATGAAGATTCGATTGGATACTTCAAAGACATCTCTGAGAAAGTTGGGATTCCATACCAAAGTCTGATCAATTTGTACCTTCGTGACTGTGCTACGTCACACCGCAAGTTAAACCTGCAATGGAAATGAATCCCAGCACATTGCAGATTTCCTACTAACTCATAACCACAGATGGTAATCAAAAGAAGAAAGGCTGCCTAGTACTGGTATCCTCAAATAATCAATATCAAAGCCCTGAAACACTTCTCTAGTAGTAATTTTCACCTTGTAATGAATTAAAAGATTCATGCAATAACAAGTTGTCAGTGATCTCTAACTCTCATTTAGAGACTTAGCATCATTTAACGTTTGCTCGACCAGAGACCAAGTGACAGGTCAGGGTTTTTTATTCTTTGGCGTATTCAAAAAACGACCAGTTCCATTACCAGTTTGCACATGTAGCACCAACCAATTCCATGAATTGTTTTCTATTTGTCATACATGCCTCAACACTCAAGCATTAAATTAAAGATGAGGTCTTATGCTGTTTTCTTAGCCGCAGGTTTTGCTTGTGCTTTCGCTGCCGCTTTAGCAGCAGGCTTCTTTCTCGCAACCAGAGCAGCAGGATCCCATTTAATCTTCAACAGTTCAACCTTGTAGCCCATACCTCTAAGCATCTTGGCAGTGTTGTTGACATTAACCTGAGAAAAGAAAGGCAACCGCAAATCGTCACCATCAGTGTCACTAATGATGCCATACACAACAGTGAAAGCATCTTTGTCTGGTGACTGCTCTTTAGAAAGTAAATCTTTGAATGCAGGATTCAGTATCTTGATCACTTTCTCTCGAAACTCCGAATCCATTTGTAGCAACTGGCCAGATACAAAGCCTTGTGCAAATAAGTGACTGAGCACACTTGATTTCGAATAAATCTTCACATGAATCAGCTCACAATTCAAAGACAGTAAATCGCAAACTTCGATCTTGCTGCGCCCGCCGCCATGAACAATGTTTTTTTGATCAAGTAGCTGAAGTACCCCACCTGAAACGCCTTCGGCTTCTATGTTGTACTTACCTTCGCCATTACCCTTGTAGGCTGGTAGATTCAATTTAGATTTCGGCAGTTGACCGAACGAGACAAGTGTTCTATTTAAGAAAGAACTATCAACACAGTACCACTTTCCATCGTTCAAGATGTACTTCTCTGCCTTGCGATCTACCTCAGCATATAAGCACCGATAAACAGTCCACGATTGCTCTACTCGCTGATAGTCTTCATTTACACAAAATACTCGCTTCTCTTTAAGAACTGCAACCGATGGTTTTTTCTGCTTTAGTGTTTCAACAAATGCAGGAAAACTAACGTCAGGGTGAATAACCCCTTTTTCGTCTGAAAAAGCAAATCCTGCAACGGCATCCCATTTGATGATTTCAGGAATCGCAAGCCATAATTTCTCTAGATTGTTCTCACTAATTCGTTTGTCCAGTTCATCTTCAAGATCCTGAATCAAACTTGTATTTTTGACTGGGGTAATGTTATTCACCCATTCATGCAGTCCTGGATCAAGCTCTTTATCGTATTGAGCTTTGTAAGACTTAAGCAGTTCTGGCAAATCGGCTAAGTTCATCTTCACTGAGACTGATAGAGCATCACTACCAGTCATGCGATTACCAAGCTCTTGAAGTATTGGACTGCCAACGACTGCTTTCAGCATATCCTGTTCGACGTTTAATCCAAATTGGTCTGCTGTTGCCTCTTGTCCAGTTTGAATTCTGGATTGACTTTGAATTGCGTCTAGCGACTGCACATCAACGCACCTCAACGTTTCTGCATCCACTGACTTCAAAGTTGTGAGCAACCCGAAACGCTCTTCCCATGTGTCGTCATGCAACAAGAAACGTCCACCTTGTCCGAACGTTACAGCGTATCTTGTCTTTTCAACATCAAGTAACAGAACAGCTGACACACTTGGAACTTTCCAAGTTTTTATTAAATTCTGTTCAACGGATTGCTCAAACAATGACACCCACTTAGGTGGATTTGCTGGCGTTTTCTTGACATACAAAGTAGCACTGGTAACTCCAGCAAGCTGAATGGCAACTGCAGATTGACAGTCTTTGAGTTTGACAATCTTGTTTACCTCAATAAACTCATGCTTAATGAGGTAAATTGATAAAGCTCTTGATGATTTTTTTGCTGCAACCACAGAAGTCCTTGATGGTTATGAGCTCAGCCCTTACTTTTCTTTGGGTCACTCGAACGTGGGTAAGTTCTTTCCTCTTGGATAGTGTTATCAACCTTCCTGATACTTACTGAGCCACCATTCGACCCAAGAGCGGTCTTTAAACCTGACAAGGCCTCCTGTTTGGTTTCAAACGTTCGCTTCGCCCTATCTGATCCTTCTTGCTCCAAACGCCACTTTTCTGTCTTGATATCTTTGTGTAATGTGAATTTTTCGATTGCCATCTGCGTTCCAGTTCGTTAAAGAGCACAAATTATAATTCTTTTATATTATTAAATTTAATTTAAATAGTACCTTAATTTCTATTTAATAATTAGTTATTAAATAGAGGTTCATAACTGAGCCCCAAAAGCGCCAGCCACTCGATAAGATTTACGAAATTGATATTCAATTCATCAACATAACTATCTAGTCAACTGACTTTCGAAAACCTGGACCTGAGAGCTTCGATTTAACTAACTCCGCACGCATACCCATATCTCGGTCACAACTCCATGTCATAATATTCGACTCTCCCCCGTGCCCGGGTGGTGAAATTGGTAGACGCAGGGGACTCAAAATCCCCCGCCGCAAGGCGTGCCGGTTCGATTCCGGCCCCGGGCACCAGTGGTTCATGACTGCTGTTGAAGGTTTGTCCTCATCGACCTTTTGTTTCAAAGATCTCTGGCTGTCTTATGAATGACGATGAATTCTCAGGCTTTGTAAGCAGTGGCAAAAAATTGCGGGTTTCTGTGTCTGAGCACACAGGAAACGCGAAGACTTCCAAAAATATTGTCACGTCTCACGAAGAAGAGACTATTGCAAAAGCTCGCGCTTTTGAAGCCCATGAAGGTGAATTTGACCCCTTAGCCCACAACGTAGCTGAAGAGCAAGATCTACGCTTAGACAAAATTTCTACCAAGTCACCCAACGAGACTAAAAACCAAAAAGGGCCTGCGGACAAAGCGCCAGTCGAAAACTTGCAATCTATTAAGCAAGATGCACCACTAGCCAATAAACAAGCTTTGCCAAAGAGTTCAGTAGCGGCCGCTGACAAGCAAAGCATCAAGTCAGGCGCAGCAAAAGACAATCTTCAATCTGTCGCTACCGACACATTGGCTGACAACCTTCAAGGCGTTGGAACTACCCAACTAAAAGACAACCGCCAGGGCATTGCCAACGACAAGTTAGAAAACAAGCTGCAAGGCGTTGGTACTGACAAACTGAAAGACAACCTTCAAGGAATTCCCAACGAGACATTTGAAGAAAACTTGCAAGCGCTTCCTACTTCAAATGCAATCGATAGCAATTCACAAAATGTTCCAGTTGCCAATGTCAAAACCAATATCCAAGGCATACCGACTGAGGCAGTAGAAGACAACGTTCAAAACATTGCGACTGACCGTCCTGCAAACAACAACCCATCTATACCCAAACCGCATAGCGATGCAGCGCAATCGCCAGCTATTGCGAAAGACCCCATTCGCACCAACGATGCCGGAATTGCCAAAGAAAATATTCAAGAGCGCGACGCGCGTATTGAGAAAGAACAAGTTAAGTCAAACATCGCCAATATTGGTAATGACGCACTAGCCGACAACAAACAAGCCCTTGAAAACGCGCCGATCAATAACAACCAAGCGTCTATTCCCAAAGAAACGCACCATGAAACGCGTCAAGCCTTAGACAAAGACAGTTTTGAAGACCGTGGTGCTTCGGTTGCAAAAATTGCCCTCGAAGACAACCTACAAGCAGCGCCATCAGAAGCACCTATCGGTAACAACCGTCAGCCTATGGACCAAAAGCCTATCGCTGACCATTTCGAAAAATTACCAAGTGACGCGCGACCATTAGGTGATTCTTCAACTGCTTCGACCACTCCAATTACAAGTAACAGCGCTTCCGCTGTTACGCCTGTTGGTGTGAAAGCAAATTCGACCCCTGCGCCGACTGCACCTACTACAAAAGCCAACAAGGCCATGCCTTCGCGGACAGTCTCTCCTGCTGAGGCGCAAAAAATTGCTCTGGCACATCAAGCACAAATGGAAGCATTCCATGGCCGATTAGCAGGCATCAAACACAACGTTGACGAACTCAACCATAAGTTGGATGACCTCGAGAAAAAAAGTTGAGTTTTTTTGGAGCAATCTGTGAGCCATTTATTTTCTGAATTCACCCTGCAATCCCCACGTGGGCCACTCACCCTGCACAACAGGGTTGTGATTGCACCCATGTGCCAGTACTCTGCAAACGAGGGTCAAGCGACTGACTGGCATCTAATGCACTGGGGCAACCTGCTCAATAGCGGTGCCGCCATGTTCTTTATTGAAGCTACGGCCGTCACACCCAAAGCGCGTATCACTCCTACCTGTTTAGGTTTGTGGGACGACGCTACGGCAGCAGCGCTACATGACAAACTCGGCCGTGCGCGTCACTTGGCGCCCAAAATGCCCATTTGTATCCAACTTGCACACGCTGGCCGCAAAGGCTCAAGTGCAGCGCCTTGGAATGGTGGCCAATTGCTCGACAACGCACATGGTGGCTGGCAACCAGAAGCGCCCTCTGCTGTGCCGCATTTAGAGCAAGAAACGCCGCCCGATGAAATCACGGCGCAAGGTTTGATGGACATAGAGCAAGCTTTTGTAAAAGCAGCGCAACGCGCAGACGCTATGGGCATTGAAGCCATTGAATTGCACGGCGCACATGGTTATTTGTTGCACCAATTCTTGTCGCCTATTGCCAACAAACGTACCGATGCCTATGGCGGTAATTTTGAAAACCGCACACGTTTCCCTTTGCAAGTTTTTAAAGCAGTGCGTGCTGCTTTCTCTGGTGTTTTGGGTATGCGTCTCTCAGCGACAGACTGGGTAGACAACGGATGGACGCCGGAAGAAACGGCTGACTTTGCTGCGCGCTTAAAACAAGAAGGTGCGAACTTTGTGCACATCTCTACCGCTGGTGTTGCCGCACAACAAAAAATTCCAGTGGGTCCTGAGTTTCAAGTGCCGTTCGCCAAACTTGTGAAAGACAAAACCGGTTTGCCTACGATTGCTGTGGGTCTAATCACCGAGCCGCAAAAAGCCGACGACATCATTGCGCGCGGTGATGCCGATTTGGTCGGCTTAGCCCGCGCATTTCTGTACAAACCACGTTGGATGTGGGAGGCCGCTGCTGCCTTGCAAGGCACGGTGGATGCGAGCCCGCAATATTGGCGCAGCTTGCCACGTGAAGCACAAACTATTTTTGGCCCTGTGCGTGTGGGCCAGCGTTAAACCTATTTTGAAAGGCATTTTTATGACTTGCACTTTTCGTCGTCAATTGCTTGCGCAACTCTTTGCACTGACCACACTCACAAGCACCTTTGCAATTCCGTTAAACGTTTTTGCACAAGCAGACAACAACTACCCCAGCAAAGCAATTACCTTGGTAGTGCCTAACCCACCGGGTGGCTTGGTCGATACATCCGCCCGTTTGGTCAGCGACCCATTGGCAAAACTCACGGGTCAAACCGTGGTGGTGGACAACAAACCAGGCGGCAGTGGCAACTTGGCTTATTCCAACGTAGCGCGCAGCGCTAAAGATGGTTACACCGTGTTGGTGTCTTATTCGGGTTACCACATCGCCAATCCGATCCTGATGGACAAACTGCCGTGGGAATTAAAAGATCTCACGCCAGTTGGCTTGATTACCGTGGCAACCAACGTTATTGCGGTGCACCCCTCTATCCCTGCCAACACCTTGAAAGAGTTCATCGCATGGGCTAAACAAAACCCAGGCAAGTTGAACTATGCGTCTCAAGGCAATGGGTCTGTGTCACACATCGGTACCGAAATCTTCAAACAACAAACAGGTATTGAGATGACCCATGTGCCTTACAAAGGTTCGGGCCAAGCGATTCAAGATGTTTTGGCAGGTCAAGTGCAGGTGTTTATCACTACACCTCCCTCTGTGATGGGCCATGTGTTGAGTGGCAAATTAAAAGCTTTAGCAGTCACGGGCAAAACCCGCCATCCACAATTACCGCAAGTACCCACCGTGGCTGAAGCTGGATTAAGTGGGTTTGAGCTCGAGTCTTGGGTGGCTTTGTATGTTGCCAGTGGCACGCCTAAAGAGATCGTGCAAAAACTCAGCAACGATGTCAAACGCGCAATGGAACAAGCGGACACCAAACAACGTGCAGACGCGGCTGGCGTAGAGGTACGTTACTTAACGCCAGACGCCACCACCAAATTGCTGGAGCGTGATACAGCGAACTGGACTAAAGCCATCAAGGCCGCCAATATCAAGTTTGATTAATGCCTACAGGGGAGAGTTTTGGGCCTTGAGCCCATCTTCCACCTGCGGATAAAGCAAGCGCAACCGCAATTCACGCTTCATGCGTGTATTCACCAAGCGGCGCGATTCGCTCATAAAGCTCATTTGCATTTCGCCTAATTCAAGTTTGGCTTTTGCACGGCTGATGCGCGGAGGCTTAGGCAAACCAT
>CANBZB010000118.1 GCA_947373745.1 Burkholderiales bacterium
GTCGTTCAAGACCAGGACGTTGATAGGTCAGGTGTGGAAGCGCAGTAATGCGTTAAGCTAACTGATACTAATTGCTCGTGCGACTTGACCCTATAACTTTGATTCAGAAATGATCAAGGAAGTTATGCCAAGTGACGCATTCAAAAAAAAGTCGAAAGACTAAAACTGATTCCAAACTCTATGAATTCGTTACCTTGATTTGATCAAGGTGACAACAAGTTATGCCTGATGACCATAGCAAGTTGGTACCACTCCTTCCCATCCCGAACAGGACAGTGAAACGACTTAGCGCCGATGATAGTGCGGGTTCCCGTGTGAAAGTAGGACATTGTCAGGCTCTTACAGCCTCAAAAAGCCCATCTCTAACGAGATGGGCTTTTTGTTTTTATATCTTGGATTTCATGCGCATCCAAATCAAGCCGACTTGAACTTTGTTTAACTTATAGACACTCAAGCATTATGTAAATAATGACCATCGATAGTAGCTGCTCCACTCCGCACAAGATCGTTACAAATAAAGTCTAACCAATCAACAAAAGTGCGTTTGTTAGGGTGAGCTTGGTGGATCTTCTCTAAATGTGTGGCGGCAAATGCCCAATCTCTGAACGTTTTCATATCAATGCTTTGCAATTCGAGCAATTTAAACTTTATTAAAACCTTGGCTGCATAAAGCGCATGTGCATCGGGGTTGTCGATAAACCGGTTCAAACGTCCGCGCGCACGCTGAAGAGCACCTGAAACATCTGTAAATGCAGCACCATGACCAGGGAAAATCATTGAAGGTTTCAAAGATTCGATCAAATCTAAAGAAGAGTGGACATCCTCAAATCCCTCCTCACCCTCGATTTCAGGAAATACAACTCCAAACCCGTTTTCCCATAAAGCATCTGCAGTGACGCAAATGCCGGTATCGGGGGTAAAAAGAATAAATGAATGAGGGTCATGTCCAGGTGCAGCTAGGCATTGCCATGTGTGACCGCCTAGCGAAAACTCTTGGCCAAAAGACAAAATGTTATTTGCAAAAAAAGGAGGGCAATGCTGTCCGGTCCCTATATAGCCAAGCGTTACAGGATCCCAATTACGAACAAAGTTCGAATGACCAGGAGGAATCCAAGTTGACACGTTTGGAAATGCTGCTTGTAAATGAGCATTACCTCCACAGTGATCGCTATGCAAGTGCGTATTGATAATTGCAGTAAGGGGTTGACCCTTAAGTTGGTGATTAACCAAATCCAATGTTTGCTGTGCGTGCGTGTAGTAGCCCGAGTCGATTAAAACGGCTTGGTCTTTATCAGTTAACAATATGTTGTTGCTAGATAACCATCCGCGCTGAAAGAAATGGACTCCGTCAAGAATTGTGAAAATCCCTTGGTTAGGCATTCAACTTTTGAACTACAGAAAAATTAAGCGTGAGACCGCAACTCACGCCGTAAAACTTTGCCAACATTGGTCTTAGGCAGTTCATCCCTAAATTCAATATATTTGGGCTGCTTATAACCCGTTAAATTTTGCTTGCAATAACGTGCAACATCGTCTTCTGTAAGCGTCACATCGTTACGCACGACAAAAACCTTAATGGCTTCACCCTGTTTGTCATCGGGCACACCCACCGCAGCGCACTCAACAACGCCAGGACACAGCGAAATCACATTTTCCAGTTCATTAGGAAAAACGTTAAATCCACTGACCAAAATCATGTCCTTCTTGCGGTCAACAATGCGTGTAAATCCCTTGTCATCCATCACGGCGATATCGCCCGTGCGCATGAACCCATCCGCCGTAAAAGCTTTGTGTGTTTCATCGGGTTGCTGGTAGTAACCCACCATCACATTCGGTCCTTTGATGCAAAGTTCACCCACTTCACCATAGACTAGGCTATTACCTTCGTCATCCTTAATAGCAATGTCAATGCTAGGAAGTGGCAACCCAATCGAGCCACTAAAACCGGTCGCCGTAACAGGATTATTGGTGCCAATGGCAACAGTCTCGCTCATCCCCCAACCTTCCACCATAGCGGAACCCGTCACCTCTTGCCAGCGTTTGGCCGTACCTTCAGAAGCGGCCATCCCCCCCGCTTGCGAGACACACAGATGCGAAAAATCAAGTGACTTGAAATGCGGGTGCTGTAAGAGTGCATTGAAGAGCGTGTTCACAGCTGGCAACAAATGAAATGGGCGCTTCTTCAGCACATCCACAAACTTGTCAATGTCGCGCGGATTAGGAATGAGCGTCATATAGGACCCCCATTGCACGCTCAAAAAGCAAAGCGTCAAGGCGAAGATGTGATAGAGCGGCAAGGCCGTAATGCAATTGATTTTGGAAACATCCCCAATACGCAAAACAGCAGGCGTAAACCAAGCTTGCGCTTGCAAAATGGCAGCGATCACGTTGTTGTGCGTTAAGACTGCACCTTTAGACAGTCCCGTGGTGCCCCCTGTGTATTGCAAGAAAGCTGGATCATCCCGTGTTTGCAAGGAAGGCTTAAGTGAATACTTGCCACCTTCTTCCAGCATGTCTTTGAATCCAATCAAGGTGCGCGACTTATCAGACGCAGTCTTTCGTGGGAGTTTGTATGCAGGCACCATGCGCGCGAGATGGCGTACGGCAAAAGTGATCCAACGTCCGAACCAGAAACCCAGCATATCGCCCATAGAAGCAATCACCACGTTTTCAATCGGTGTGTCTTGAATGACTTCCTCTAAGGTGTGCGCAAAATTTTCCAGAATCACAATGGTTGTAGCGCCTGAGTCGCACAACTGGTGCTTCAATTCACGTGCGGTGTAGAGAGGGTTCACATTTACACACACAAAACCGGCGCGCAAAATGGCAGACATGGTGACAGCAAACTGAGGTACGTTGGGCAGCATGATGGCTACGCGGGCGCCAGTTGGCAAACCTAAATGTTGTAACCAAGCGCCCATGCTGGCTGAAGCTTGGTCCACTGCACCGTATGTCATCCACCGATCCATGCACACGGAAAACGGCGAGGTAGCGTTCTTTTTAAAAGAAGTTTCCAGTAAATGGGCTAAGTTGCGAAAACTTGAGGTGTCGATTTCGTGGGGAACACCAGCGGGATAAGCGTCAAACCAAGGTTTTTGTGTTGAAAAAGTCATATTGCCATTTTCCGTTGTTCAGAGGTGCAACTGCATCGGTAGTGTCCCGATTCATAGTGATAAATTGACAAACCTAGGGAAAACCCTAAAATCGACCCATGGCATTCGTTCAAACGCTCATCAATTCGTTAGCCGTCAAAGGTCGCAAGATACTGCGATTCGCCGGCGTACCGCTTGATATTGAACCCAATGCGCATGATGTGCTGGTGCCGATTTGCCATCTACACCCCTACAACCTTCCGGATATCCAAAAGCATTTGCTCTCGCTCAACGCGCAAGACCGTTATTTACGGTTTGGCTACGCGGCCAATGACGAGCAGATTACCCACTACGTGCAAAGCTTAAATTTCAAACGAGACGAAATTTACGGCATCTTTAACCGTGATCTGCAAATACTCGCCGTGGCGCACTTAGCCATCTACGACAACGAAAATGAAAAAGAACTAAAGCAAATTAGCGCTGAGTTTGGTGTGTCGGTACACGCTTCAGCCAGAGGGCGAGGCTATGGCCACCAGCTTTTTAAGCGTGCACTGATGCATGCGCGCAACGCAAATGCATCCACCATACTCATCCACGCCTTGAGCGAAAACGCCCCCATGCTCAAAATAGCCCGCAAAGCAGGGGCTACGCTTGAGCGTGATGGCTCTGAAACGCAGGCGCTTCTCAAAGTGCCTAAGGGCAATCTCAGGACCCTCATGGCCGAGCTCTTCACCGACCAGTACGCACAAACCAACTACAGCATCAAAGAAGATGTCAAAAATTTCTGGTACTTCATGACCCAAGTCCAAGAAATACGACAAGGCGTAAGGGCTGGACGGCACCAATCGGCTGAATAAGCGTCGCCAGACGCTCTTTCAACCGCTTCATAAAAAATACCCACGCGTTTCATCAGCCCTTAATTTCCATGGGCTATGCTTCACAGTTGGTAAATTAAGTGGCGGCAAGCTACTCCACGTGTGACAGACTCATCTTCATCCAACTCCTCGCACCACGAGATGGGCAAAAGCCTTTGGCAACGATTCATACATCGCATCCGCCCGCAGCCTGACAGTAGCAAAGCACTCCACCAAGTTTTTGCGGATGCTGAAGACAGCCAAGTCATAGGGGCAGAAAGCCGCATCATGCTCGAAGGCGTGCTGCGCATGGCCGAATTGACTGCTGGCAAGGTCATGGTGGCTGCAGCACGGATGGACTTGATCAATATTGACGCGTCGCTTGACGAAACAATGTACCAAGTTATTGACACCGCGCACTCGCGTTTCCCCGTGTTTGAAGGCGAGCGCGACAACATCATTGGCATTTTGCTGGCTAAAGACCTACTCAAACTCCAACGTGCGCCTGCACTGAACATACGTACCTTATTGCGCCCGCCCGTGTTTATTCCGGAGAGCAAAGGCCTGAACGATTTGTTGCGCGATTTTCGAAATACCCGTAACCATATGGCCTTGGTGGTCGATGAATTTGGACGCGTGGCCGGACTCATCACCATCGAAGACGTGCTCGAACAAATTGTCGGAGACATCGAAGACGAATTTGACGAACAAGATGACGCGGGCGATATCTACGCCCTTGTGGACGGAAGTTTTCGCGTCAGCGGGGATACCGCCATAGACCGTGTCGAAGAAGCATTCGAGACCACCATCTTTACCCCTGACGAAGCAGCGCCGCAAGAAAACCGCTTCGACACCATTGGCGGCTTTATTGCACATGCCATGGGTCATGTGCCTAGGCGTGGCGAGTTCTTCGAGATCAACGGCTTGCGCTTCCAGGTCTTGCTGACCAAAGCAGGGGCCGTCAAATGGTTCAAGGTATTTGCTGTGCAAGCAAGCGGTATCAACACAACTGAACATTCGGATAAAGCGCCGTAATGCAAACGGCATCGTCTCGCCAGTTGCAAAATTTTGCTATCTACGTGCTGTTGGCAATTGCTGGTGTTTTACAAGCGTTCGCCTTGGCATGGCCTTTTGACGGGGCCTCTTATGGGCAGCCCATCGCAGCGCTACAACTCACCAGCCTTGCCGTATTGGCTGCGGTGCTCGACCGAAGCAACAGTGTCGCCCAAGCGTTTTGGCGGGCGTGGAGTTTTGCCAGCGCATGGTTAGTCGCTACTTTTTGGTGGCTTTTTATCTCGATGCATATCTACGGCGAGATGCCCGCCACATTAGCAGCAGCAGCAGTCACCCTGCTGGCCATGGCCTTAGCCCTTTATTACGCATTGGCTGGCGCTATTTACCGCCGCTGGTGCCACCAAGGCCAAAGCGTTTTCACGCGCGCCGTATCTTTTGCTGCGTTATGGATGCTCGCTGAGTTACTGCGGGCCACTTTGTTTACTGGATTTCCGTGGGGCGCTATTGGATATGCCCATGTGGACAGTACCCTTCGCCATTGGTTGCCATGGGTGGGTATTTACGGCGTCAGCGCATTGGTTGCATTTGCTTGCATGTTGGTCACGGCAAAACGCGCTGAGCATGTAGAAAAGTCGTCGCCGACTTGGATGTGGGCCTTACGTTTGGCGTTACTTGTCGGGCTGGCTTACACATGGTCGACAGCTAGCACCCAACAACCCGCGGACAGTCAAGACACATCTTCGCAGGCATTGAAAGTCGCCTTGGTGCAAGGCAATGTGCCGCAAGACCTCAAATTTGGCGCCGCCATCCCACAAGCGATTGCCGACTATCGCAAAGAGTTACTGGCCAATACCGCAGACTTTATGGCCCTGCCTGAAACAGCATTGCCCGTGTTGGCGGATAACCTGCCCGAGCACTTTTGGGATGAGCTCAAGCAGCATTTCGCCAACCACCAGCAACTCGCTTTGATAGGTGTGCCCATGCGTGAAGCAGGGCCCAACGCCCAAGGGCAACTCACCAACTCGGCCATGGCATTGCTGCCCAACGCGTCAGCTACAAACTACCGCTACGACAAACACCACCTTGTACCGTTCGGAGAATTCGTTCCGCCCATGTTTCGTTGGTTTGTCGACTTGATGCGCATCCCCTTAGGGAGTTTCGGACGTGGCGCTTTGGGGCAACCTCTGTTGGCGTTCAAAGGTGAACGCATCGCCACCAATATTTGTTATGAAGACCTGTTCGGCGAAGAACTCGCGCAGAATTTTTCTGACCCCGAGCACTCCCCCACGCTGATGATCAACCTCAGCAACATCGCATGGTTTGGCAACACCGTAGCGATAGACCAGCACTTGCATATCTCCCGCGCGCGGGCGATGGAGTTGGGGCGTCCTATGTTGCGTGCAACCAATACGGGTGCTACGGCCATCATCGACGCGCAAGGTGTTGTCACGCATAGACTCGCCAGCGGCGTGCAAGGTGTTTTACTAGGGGAAGTAAGAGGCGTCCATAGTGAGCTGACGCCTTACACCCAATGGGCTAGCAAACTAGGTCTGGTGCCCCTGTGGTTGTTGGGCATTGCCACTGTGTTGGCAGTCGCTGCGTTGGCCCACCGCGCCAGACACGGGCGACGCCGCTTCGGCCCTTAAAATTCACACAAAAATACACATCGCTAGGTTTCATGCTGACTTTCCAACAAATTATTCTCAAACTCCAGTCTTATTGGGGTGAGCAAGGTTGCGCCTTGCTGCAA
>CANBZB010000119.1 GCA_947373745.1 Burkholderiales bacterium
ATCACCAGAGCAAGCGGCAACCAAAGCGGTACCAGCGCGAGCAATACGCACACATCTAACAAGCGTTTGACGCGGTCATAACCGGGGTCGTTGTCAATCTCCCACAGGTTGTCACCCATATGTGGCAGAGTTTTGCGGCCACTCACTAACTCGGCAACAGCTTCTACGCTGTACAAGCGGTGGTGTTGCATTTTCAGTTGTCCGAGCAATCGCGTGCGCGCATCATCCACAGGAATGTGTCGATCGAGGACGATGCCATCACACGTTGGTAATAAATTTTGTGTGCTTGTATAGAGCGCGGTTTTAACTTCTTGAGCGGGCTGTGAACCAGCAGGGTGGTCGTTACTTTCTTGCGTAGAGAATGGATGCCAAGGTAAAAGCTGCAGGCCAAGCGGGTCAACTCCCTCGGGAGATAAATGGCTAGCAAGCTGTGAGGGCACCTCGCCATCCCAATACACCAGACGCAAAGCACGATGTTTCACATACCGCCGATAACCCCAGGCTAACCAGGCCGCAGTCAAAGCAAAGGCCCATAACACGGCCGCGCGTGAGTAAGCTTGTTGCAGCAAAGCAAACCCAAGTGGAGTTAGCAAAAACGGAGCAGCCACCGATACCCACAACACACCACTGCGTTCAGCAACCGGTAGATGCGACGCACGCATGAGCAGGTGCGCTGCCACGGCATATGGCAATACACACCAAAGCAACGTTTGCCCAAATTGGTAAGTGACCAGCCCTGCGTCTTGCAGCAATTGCGCTGCAATCCAACTTGGAATAGCGAGCCATACGCCCCATAGCGCCCAACTTTGTAAAGCATCGCGACGACGTACCGTGGCAGACACGAGAGTAGAACCGACCTGCGATTCCGCGCTATCTAATGTGTCGGTTGCTGCTTCTTCTATGCATTGCGCATACAAGGCCAACACGCGCAGTGCCATGCGATCTACTGTGAATGCACTTGCAAATGCTTGCTGCGCCGCTTTGCCTAAACGTTTGCGCAAATAAGGCTCTTGCGCCAAACGTATGAGTTGTTCTGCAACAGCGTCTGGGCTATTGGCAACCAAAAGCGCCTCTTGTCCCGCAATCACTTGCTCACGAATGCCGGGCAAGTCGCTCGCCACAATCGTCAAGCCCGCCCGCATGGCCTCGAGCACTGTGATCGGCATGCCTTCATGGTCTGACATCAGCACCAACACATCGTGTTGCGCCAATAGCGGGGCAACATGGGTAACTTCACCCGCCCACGTTACTTTTTGCAAACCTAGTTGCTCTGCCAGGGTGACGTACTGCGCACGCATGGGTCCATCGCCAACGAAGGTCACAGGTAATTCATGATGCAACTGGTCCCGTACCTGCACCAACGCATGCAACAACACATCGTGGCGTTTAGGTGATTTCATCCGCGCCACCATGATGAGGTGTGGAATGTCGTGCCATGTGGCCTCTAGCGGCGTTTTTAAATGTGCGATGCCATTAGGAATAACGTGCACACGTTCATGTGCGATTGGCATTTCATAAGCTAACGCACGCTCATGCTGGGACACACACACCATTTGCGTAGTCCAGCGTGACAAGGTCCGCTCCGCCAAGCTTGCCATCTGGCGACGTACCCAAGGCACTTGCGGTTTGAAACCAAAGCCATGAACGGTGTAGAGCACCGGTACGTCCAGCTGCACGCGCGTCATGCGCGTCACCAAACCAGCCATCGCGCTGTGTGCATGAACCACATCAGGCGCATGCGTGTCGATCAAGCCGATCAAATCTTGTAAGGCTGGCCAGACACGCCAAGGCAAGAGCGTTTCTTGTAATGCAGGCAAAGCCAGCACGCGAATGCCAAGCCCCTTGAGTTGGTCACCCAGCCAAGAGGGCGCATCGGGCCCGCCAATCACCACAGTGAATCGCACCTGCGCCAACAGCGCTTCGCACAAAGCGCGCACATGGCTCTGCGCACCACCTGCCTCGCCTTTGGTGATGACGAGCATGACATGGGGCTTAACTTTTTGCTGGGACGCAATGACAGCGGCCCAAGGGGAATTGGTGCGGGGTTTGGTTGGTGCCAAATCTAAAGGCGGATCGACGGAGATGACTTGCTCTGTCTTGATAGCGGGCAAATTTTTGCGAGACGCGCCTGCGTCCTGTAAATCGGATGCTGGTAGTTCGTCGTCAAATAAAGACAGTGTGCTGTCGTCTTGTTGTTTCATATTGTTAAGGTGTATCAAATCCTTGAGGGTTCATCGCCTGCCACCGCCAAGCATCCCGACACATACTTTCTAGCGATAGCGCGGTTTGCCAATTCAGCACTTGCTTGGCAAGCTGCGGATCAGCCAAACATTGCGCCACATCGCCGGCCCGACGCGGTACAAACCTATGAGGAATAGGCACTCCATTGACCCGCGCAAAGGTGTTCACCATCTCCAGCACGCTGACGCCCTGACCAGTCCCTAAATTAACCGTGAGTAGTTTGGGCATATCAGAGGCCAAAGCCCGCAAAGCCGCCAAATGCCCCCGCGCCAAATCCATCACATGCAAGTAGTCACGCACTCCCGTGCCATCTGGCGTTGGATAGTCGTTACCAAATATTTGCAGATATTCGCGTTGTCCTGAAGCGACTTGGGTGATGTAGGGCATCAAGTTGTTAGGCACGCCGTTGGGCGATTCACCAATCAAACCGCTTTCATGCGCCCCCACGGGGTTGAAGTAACGCAAGATGGCGATATGCCAGCGTGGGTCTGCTGCAAACAGTTCGCGCAACGCGTCTTCGCACATGAGTTTGCTGCGCCCATAGGGGTTGGTGGCTGTGAGGGGCGCTGTTTCAGGAATGGGCACCACGGCAGGGTCGCCGTACACCGTGGCAGATGAGCTGAACACGATGCGCCGCACATTGGCGCGTTCCATGGCTTGCAACAAATGGAGGGTGCCTGATACGTTATTGTCAAGATAACGAAGCGGCAGCGCCACCGATTCACCCACGGCTTTGAGTCCGGCAAAGTGGACCACACCGCCAAAGGTGTGGCGCCCAAACAATGCGTCCAAAGCGTTTGCATCGCGCACATCGGCATGCACATATTCCAGCGGATGCACATTCAAGCGTGCCAATCTTTCGAGCACTAGGGGGCTGCTATTGCTTTGGTTGTCCAAAATCACCATCGGCACACCCGCCTCGGCCAGCACCACCGCTGTGTGCGAGCCGATGAAGCCTAGGCCACCGGTGATCAAAATGGGAAGTGTCATGCCTAAAAAGTCAGTGTAAGTAGGAGTTGCTAAGAATTTGAGTAATTATCGTCGGCAGGTTGGTACATGCCTCTAAAATATTCGTTGTTGGTTACTAAGCACTATTAGCTTGGTTACCAACTGTTTTTATTCACTTACTTTTTTTCTTATTTCATGAAACGTCAAAACTCACCGCGTGGCGCGTCGCATGGCGCCGCAGAATCTTGTATCGCACTCATTGACGCCCGTTTTTTAGCGTGGCTCCAAGGCAACACCGATGGCAGCCAAGAGGCCGTCCGCCCGCATCTGCAAGCCTTGCTTGGTAGCGCCACGGCTAACCATGGCCTAGACCTCAATCTGCGTCGTATTTATTGGTACACCGACACGCCCGACGAACAAGCGGTCGACGCACAAGTCACCCGCGCTGTTTTGCCGCATGGCCAAGACGGTGGTTTGTCCATGTTGCGTGCCATGGGTGCTGACATGAAGCGCCTCGCTGAGCGCGAAGCCTGTGAACATTTGTTGATTGGCAGTGATGACGAACGTTTGCTCAGCATCATTGACGAAGCCCAATTGCATGGCGTGGTCGTGCATTTGTTAGCCGACGAAGCCGCCCGCAATATGAGCCAACTCAACCGTGACGATCCAGGTTGGGCGCGTTTGCTCTCTCAAGCCGACCACCGCGTGGTTTTGAGCGAAGAAGCCACACGCCAAGGCGTCAAGCCGCGCCACGGCGGCGAGCCTAAAGCCCCCGTGGATCCTGAGCAATTACGCGAGCAACTCAACACCGTTATCCAGACCTGGTGGGACGAAGAGCCAGAAGATTTGCGCGAAGAACTGCGTGAAGAGCTGCACAACACCCGCGGCATTCCGCAGGAAGTGGATCGCCAGTTGCTGTTAGGTGTACGCAAAGTCTTAGAGCGCGCATTGAGTTTCCAAGAGAAAAAAATGTTGCGCGAGATGGTGCGCGAGAAGGTTTTAGGACCGCTTGCCAATGTGGCGCCAACCCCCCCCGTACCCGCTGAACACATAGACTAATATTCAGATTAGTTTTTAGCCAACGGGTCACCCATGAGCACGATCAACTCCGCAGAAATCCTCGCGCAAGCACTGCCTTACATCCGTAAGTTCCACGGCAAAACCTTGGTTATCAAATACGGCGGCAACGCTATGACTGACCCCGCTTTGCAAAAAGCGTTTGCCGAAGATGTGGTGCTTCTTAAGCTTGTGGGCATGAACCCCGTTGTGGTTCACGGCGGCGGCCCCCAAATTGAGGGCTTGCTGCAACGTTTGGGTAAAAAAGGCGAGTTTATCGAGGGTATGCGCGTGACCGATGCCGAAACCATGGAAGTGGTGGAGTGGGTTTTGGGCGGCGAAGTGCAACAAGACATTGTTGGCCTGATCAACCAAGCCGGCGGCAAAGCTGTCGGCTTGACCGGCAGAGACGGCGCCATGATCCGCGCCCGCAAACTGGTGGTGCACGATAGCCACGACCCGAACAAAGAGTACGACGTGGGGCAGGTGGGTGACATTGTCAGCATCGACCCCAGCGTGGTGAAGGCCCTGCAAGACGACGCGTTCATTCCTGTGATCAGCCCCATTGGTTATGGCGAGAACAACGAGAGTTACAACATCAACGCCGATGTGGTCGCCGCCAAGCTCGCAACCGTTTTGCAGGCAGAAAAACTGTTGATGCTCACCAATATCCGTGGCGTCTTGAATAAAGCTGGGGAGTTGCTTCCAGAGCTCACTGCGCGCGAAATCGACGAGTTATGCGCAGACGGCACCATCAGCGGCGGCATGATCCCCAAAATCGCTGGCGCCTTGGACGCTGCCAAGAGTGGCGTGAATGCGGTGCACATCATTGACGGACGTGTGCCCCATGCCATGTTGCTCGAGGTCTTGACCGAACAAGCTTTCGGTACCATGATACGTTCGCACTAACTCTCGCGCGAAGCCCCGCGCGCACTTGATATGTCTGACGCGCAAGATCCCTCGACCCACCAGCCAACCTCTAACGCTGTAACTTCTGAGGGCGTTGCAGACACAGCCAAACGCCAGCGCATGAAGCCTGGCGAGCGCCGAACGCAAATTTTGCAAACGCTGGCGCAAATGCTCGAGCAACCTGGCGCCGAGCGCGTAACAACGGCACTGTTGGCGTCTAAATTGGGCGTGAGCGAGGCCGCTTTGTACCGCCACTTCGCCAGCAAAGCCCAAATGTTTGAAGGCTTGATCGACTTCATTGAGCAAGCGGTTTTTACTCTGATCAACCAAATTGCTGACAAAGAAGGCGATGGCGCGCAAAAAGCTGCGCATATGGTGACTGTGCTCTTGCAGTTCGGCGAAAAAAACCCCGGTATGTGCCGCGTCATGGTGGGTGATGCCTTGGTGTTTGAGAACGACCGGCTGCATCAGCGTATGAACCAATTCTTTGACCGTATCGAATCGGCGTTGCGCCAAGTGTTGCGTTCTGCTGCTGAGGCCCGTCAGTCACCCACTCCCACAGTCGACGCCAATGCCCGAGCATCAGCGATGGTGGCCTTGGCCTTGGGTAATTTGCAACGCTTTGCCCGTTCGGGCTTTAAGCGTTCGCCGCTGGAGCATTTAGACGTGGCTTTGAAATTACTGGTTGGGTAAAAAGTAATCCCGAGGACTACGCTGCCAAAGCGTTCAGCAGCGGGTTCAAGCCATGATCTAAACTCAACAAAATAGATTTGCATCAAAAATGACAACGCATCAATATTCACAAACCTCAATGGACGACTCTCCAATGCGAGAGGTGTTGTCTGGCTTTGCGGATATTCATTTAGCGGTTTTGTTTGGTTCTGTGGCAACAGAAACTGCAAGAGCAGATAGTGATTTGGATATTGCGGTCCTGGCAAATCACAAACTTTCCTCCAATGAAAAAATACAACTCATCGAGGCATTTGCTCAAAAAATTGGTAGACCCGTGGACCTGATAGATCTCTTTGACCCACCGCAGCCGCTTCTGGGGCAAATCATCAAAACAGGTCGCAGAATCTTGGGAACCGACGATGCATTTGCAAATTTGGCTTATCGCAATATGGTTGATCAAGCTGACTTCATGCCCTTGCGCACACGCGCTTTGTTAGAAAGAAGAGAAGCATGGATAAGCAAATCGTAGATCAGAAGCTTGAATCACTTAGACGCTGTATCGAGCGAATTCAAGACAAGCTACCTATTTCTGCCAAAAATCTTGCAACGGATTTTGACAAGCAAGACATCGTTTCGCTGAATCTGAGTCGCGCTGTTCAATTAACAGTTGATATAGGTGTGCATATCATTTCTGGTCTTTCATCACCAGTGCCAGACACGATGGGACAGACATTTGATGTGCTGGCTGATATGCATGTCATTCCCAAAGAACTAGCGACGCAACTAAAAAA
>CANBZB010000120.1 GCA_947373745.1 Burkholderiales bacterium
GCTGCGGGCGAAGGAAAGCCGGCGGGCACTTTCCAAGTGCAAACGTCTAGATAAAGCGGGACAGTAAGAACTTGGGGAAGGTGGTTTAATAGATTTGATGAAATTGACATAAAACTGATAATACTGTTTTTATATACAGTATTGTAGAATTTTTATGGTACTGCGCCACACAACAACCAGGAGACCCGCATGATCGAACACCATATCGACATCCCCACCGCTGACGGCTTGATGAATACCTTCGTGGTCTATCCCGAAGAAAACGGCCCCTTCCCCGTCATCTTCTTTTATATGGATGCACCCGGCAAACGCGAAGAGTTGCATGACATGGCTAGGCGATTTGCCACCGTCGGCTACTTTGTCGTGTTGCCCAATCTTTATTACCGACGCACCCGAGACTATTACCTCAAGGAACGCACCCCCGAACAACTTGAAGAAATGTTTGGGCACATGAATTCTTTGAACGCACACACCAGCCATACAGACACGCAAGCCATGCTGTCGTATGTGGATCAGAACACCCACGCAGATACGAAAAGAATTGGTGCTGTCGGCTACTGCATGAGCGGTCCGTTCGTGATGTGGGCGGCAGCGGATTTTCCCGATCGATTCCAAAGCATTGCGTCTATCCATGGCGCCAATATGGTGACCGATGGAGCCGATTCGCCGCATCGTATGCCTCCAAAAATCCGCTGCGAAAGCTATTTCGCTTGCGCTGAGATCGACAAGTGGGCACCACCCGAGGACATCCGCCAACTTGAACAAGCCCTAGTCGATGCAAAAAATAAACACCGCATCGAATGGTTCCCTAAAGCGGAACACGGCTTTGTATTCCCCCAGCGTGCTGTCTATGAAAAGCACGGAGCGGAGAGGCATTGGGAGAGGCTGTTTGATTTATTTGGAAGAACTTTGAAAGTTTAAAAAACTGGAGCAGCGCATGGCACGTAAATTTGTAGACCTCTCTATCTTCTTAGAAAACGACGTCATCAGTGACCCCCCTGCATTTGCGCCTAAGATTGAATACTTCACGCATGAAAATACATTTGCGCAAATAGAACCTTTTTTTCCAGGTTTAAAGAAAGAAGACCTGCCCGACGGAGAAGGTTGGGCCGTTGAATTTGTGCACCTGTCTACCCATAACGGCACGCATCTTGATGCGCCTTATCACTTTCACTCCACGATGGACAAGGCACTGGGGCAGAAAAAGCCAGCCATCGCCATCCACGACGTTCCACTGGAATGGTGCTTCCAACCGGGTGTCAAATTAGATTTCCGCCATTTTGAAGACGGCTATGTTGTTACTGCAGAAGATGTAGAAACCGAATTGGCACGCATTCAACACACCTTGAGTCCCTTAGAAATTGTGGTGGTCAACACACGAGCGGGCTCACGGTATGGCTCGAATGACTATGTATCGAGTGGATGCGGCATGGGATACGAAGCCACCATGTATTTATTAGAACGTGGTGTGCGACTCACTGGCACCGATGCTTGGAGCTGGGATGCACCCTTTGTACACACAGCACAGAAATATGGCGTATCACAAGATGCCTCGCTGATTTGGGAGGGCCACAAAGCAGGACGCGATATTGGTTATTGCCATATAGAAAAAATGCACAACCTAGAAAGCTTGCCCCCCACAGGCTTTTATATCAGCTGCTTTCCACACAAAATTCGCGGCGCCTCTGCGGGGTGGACGCGTGCGGTTGCGATTTTTGACGATGCGTTGATGGCTACAAAGTAAATTAAATTTAGCAAACGTCTTACTCCTTCATTACCTAAAACGCAATCCAACCCTACCTAGGACTCCAAAGTCTGCATCCACGCGATCACCGGGGGTCAACTCCAGTGGTGTCATGCAGGTTCCAGTCGTCACGAATTGGCCGGCGTGCAAACTGATACCTTGCGAAGTGAGTTCGTTGACTAACCAAGTGAGTGCAATCCGAGGGTCTCCTAAAACTGCGGCACCTATGCCTTCTCGCTGCCATGCAGCACCGCTCGAAGCGGTAACTTTCGCATGAATGGCATGTTTGCTGAGATCTATGTCTCGCCACGATTCTGGTGCTTTGGGGCCTAAGATAAATTGATGGGCACATGCATTGTCTGCAAGCAATTGCGCTTCTCCAACAGCCGTAAATACAGTGAAGCGCGAATTGGGTATCTCAAGCGAGGGATGCAATGCGCCAACAGCTTGCGTGACTTCTTCAAGCGAATATGCAGTTGTGCGAGGGAGCAGATCGGATTGCATCACGAAGGCAATCTCAGGTTCTGCCACACGCATCCAATTACCTAACGCAGGGACTTCATCACCATCTTGCAACACTTGTCCGGACAAAATTCGACCTGCCATAGGACCACTGACGTTGATATGCGCTTGACCCACCGCACTGGTAGCAGCGATTTTCCAACCCAATACTGTGCGAGATGCGGCCATGGGTAGCATCGCTTGAACGGCATAGCCTTCTTGGCGATTTTGCGGCCGAAATGCTGGAGGTAATTCATCCAACCTAGTGTCGTTTTGCCAATGTTTCCAAATGGTTTCAGCGGCTTCTTGTAATAACTGGTCGTTCATGGTTTTCTAAATCCCCAAAGTAATAGGCAAGGACGCTGTGTTTTACTGCAAAAAAGAAAAAGTATACGAGGGCAATTATGGTTGGGTATCTATTCATATGGGAAATTAGAATCATGCGATAACTCGAATTCCAAGGAAATCATCTGAACACCTCTTTCAAACATGTCGCTGTTGTTGGCGCTGGTGCTGTTGGTAGCTTTTACGGTGCCATGCTTGCACGGGCAGGACATTCAGTGACTTTGATCGGTAGAGAAGCGCATATGCAGGCTATTGAAAAAAATGGCTTACAGCTTGATCTGGAAAATTCTTCTAGTATTGAGATCATCCGTCCTCATACCAGCACAGAAGTCTCTGCGGTAAAAGATGCTGACTTAGTTTTGTTCTGCGTGAAGTCGACCGACAGCGAATCCGTCGCCCAAGACATCGCGCCCTACCTATTACCCCATGCGGTCATTATCAGTTTGCAAAATGGCGTCGAAAACGCCATGCTGATTACGCGTTATGTCAAAAATGCTGTGGTCCCGGCAGTTGTCTATGTCGCCAGTGAAATCACTGCCCATGGTTACGTCAAGCACCGCGGTAGAGGCGATCTTGTTATCGGTGCAATGTCGCCTCCTAGACTGCCCCATCCGCATCAAACCTTGACGGATATTGCTAATTTTTTTGCAAGCGCTCAGGTTGCTGTTCGTATCTCCGATTACGTGATGCTTGAGTTGTGGTCTAAGTTAATGGTCAATTGCGCGTTCAATGCCATCTCTGGACTTTCACAACTGACCTATGGACAGCTTGCTAAGCGCGACTCCATCCGATCCACACAAACTGATGTGGTGAAAGAAGTCATCGCAGTAGCAAAAGCAGATGGCGTGGTTTTATCCGAGACGGATGCGCTACAAACTGTCGCCAACCTTGCAGTTGCGATGGCGGGACAAAAATCATCGACTGCACAGGATATGGCGCGTCACAAAATCAGCGAAATTGACCACCTCAATGGGTTCATCGTTCGCCGTGGATTCGCTCATGGCATTGCCACACCGGTGAATCAGGCCTTATATGCCTTGGTTAAATTAGTTGAATCCTCTTACGCAGAAAGCGCGACTTAAATTCTCAACGGTTTAGGCGGTAATATCCCGTTCTGCTGATTCGGTAATAACGCAGATACACACCAAATTGATAGGAAATGACATGCTCGATTTCACAGAACACAATCTCACAGATGCAGTAGTAGATAGATTCGGAGCCTGTGAAAACCCACGACTCAAGCAAATCGTGCAAGCCATCACGCGCCATGTGCACGCTTTTGTCAAAGAAGTGGAGCTCACCCAAGACGAATGGGTAGAGGCTATTGATTTCCTCACTAAGACGGGGCACATGTGTGACGACCGTCGCCAGGAATTCATCTTGTTATCCGATGTATTTGGCGTATCGATGTTGGTCGATGCGATCAACCACAGAATGCCCGAAGGCACTACCGAAACTACCGTCTTAGGCCCTTTCTATTTAGGCGAACATAAATTAACCCCGAACGGGGCTACGTTAGTGCCTGAAGAAGAAGGCGATCCGATTTTTATTGAAGGATCGATCAAAGCTCCTGATGGCACACCTATTGTTGGAGCCATCATCGATATGTGGCATACCGATGCAGAAGGCTTATACGACGCGCAAAAACCTGAACTCCATGGCGAGCCAAAAATGCGTGCGCAATTTAAATCGGATGCGGACGGTCGCTTCTGGTTTAAAACTATTGTTCCCTCAAGCTACCCTATCCCCAATGATGGCCCTGTCGGAAAACTTTTAGACGCCACCAAACGCCATTACATGCGCCCTGCCCATGTGCACTTCCATGTATCGTCTCCAGGCTATGAAACGCTTGTCACGCACGTGTTCTTAGCGGGCGACCCTTGGTTAGAAAGCGACGCAGTGTTTGGCGTGAAAAAGAGCCTCATTGCTGAACTTACAAAGAGCACCGATCCTGTGTACCCAGACAACACACCTGCACCAAAGTCTTGGGATTTATTGCACTATGACTTTGGACTTAAACCAGAAAAGCGTACTTAAAAAAAGCAACCCTATTTTTTGGGCAAGGCTTTAGTAAGGTAAACCTATGTAGTTTTCTGCCAGGGAGCTAAGTGCGGCTTCCGACGAGAACAAATACGCCAAATCGGTTTCTTTTAATTTTTGCTCGTAGGCAGGTGTATCAGGAAAATTGTGCAGCATGGTTGTCATCCACCATGAGAACCTTTGGGCTTTCCAAACGCGGGCCAGTGCTTTTTCCGAGTAATTATCTAAACCAGTCGCATCATTGTTTTTGTAAAAATCAACCAAGCCTGTATAGAGATAAAAGATATCCGAGCCAGCGGTATTCAAACCACGCGCACCAGTGGGTGGAACGATATGTGCAGCATCGCCCGCTAAAAACAAATTTCCATAGCGCATAGGCTCAGCCACATAGGATCGCAGGGGTGCGATAGATTTTTCAATGGTTTCCCCAGTTATCAATTGTTCAGATACATGCACGGGTAGTCTGCGCTTGAGTTCTGCCCAAAATGCGTCGTCAGACCAATCGTCGACTGAATCACTCAAAGGCACTTGGATGTAATAACGGCTTAATATTTGCGAGCGCAACGAACACAAAGCAAATCCGCGTTCGTGCTTGGCATAAATCAACTCAGGGGACACTGGCTTGGTGCGCGACAAAACGCCCAACCATCCAAATGGATAAACTTTTTCATACTCTTTCAACACATCCGTTGGAATCGATTTACGACTAACACCGTGGAAACCATCGGCACCAATCACATAATCGCAATCAACACGGCACTCTGCATTGTCTTTGCGGTAAGTGACATATGGTTTGGCGCTCTTCACATCATGCGGTTGTACATCTTCTGCGTTATGAATGACGATACCCTTCATACGGTCCCGCGCCTCATATAAGTCACGCGTCAATTCCGTTTGCCCATAGACCATCACCGAACTACCGTTACTGTATTTGTGTAAATCCACCCGGTCTAATTTACCTTCATGGGCGATAAAAAACCCATCATGAATTTCGCCCTCTCTATCCATGCGCTCACCGCATTGGGCTTTGCGTAAAAGTTCGGTAAATCCATTCTCCAAAACACCGGCGCGAATGCGACTTAATACGTATTCGCGACTTTGCCGCTCTAAAACGACAGTCTCAATACCTTGAAGGTGCAGCAATTGTGAGAGCATTAGCCCAGAAGGCCCCCCACCAATGATGCAAACTTGCGTTTTCATGAATATCCCCAGCGAAAAATAACAATTCAACAATCCTACAAGAAAACCAATATAAACAACAAACAATGTTGGAATTAACGTTTTTATGTCAAATAAAAAAATACATCGTTTTATCAATGCACTGGGCTTCCAAGTGGGCTGGTTCGTCTGTATCGCTTCCGTCAAATATGACCTAGAGATTCCCGCCTTATTCTTTTGCGGCATCTTGGTGGGTTTGCATCTTTTCTATAGCGTTGCCCGCTTTAAAGATTTCAAGCTGTCATTCATAGGCTTGGTATTGGGCATGGCGATTGATTCGACCATGCAGTATTTCGCGGTCATTAGTTTTTACGGATGGGCATTGGAACCGATGAGTCCATTTTGGCTATGGATGATTTGGGTGATGTTCGCCTTAACCTTAAATTCTTCTCTCTCTTTTCTTCAGAACTGGCATTTGGTTCTATCGGGAGTAGCAGGACTGATATTTGGACCTATTAGTTATATAGCGGGCGCTAAATTAGGTGCGGCTGGCTTTGACAATACACTGCCTCATCTGGCCGCGCTTGGCTTAATATGGATGCTGGCACTTCCCACACTCATCTATATTGCCAAAAATTCACCTTTACCAACCCAGGACACAAATGATGCACCGTAGAAAACTTCTCTTATCTGGAATTTCTGTCACTGCTGCTAGCTTGGGTCTGGCTGGCTGTGCAGGTCCATCTGTTCAAGATTACGTCGATCAAAAACCTACGCTGGATCTGAGAACCTACTTCAATGGCACAGTAGA
>CANBZB010000121.1 GCA_947373745.1 Burkholderiales bacterium
ATCGTTTCCCGCCAACGCGACATCGTGGCAGCATTTACCCGATTCCTAAAACGCGCCTACCCCGATCGCCTAACCGCCGCCAACCAAACCGCCATCACCATGATGCTGTTCGGCATGATCAACTGGACCTTCACTTGGCTGCGTCCTGCTGGGGCTCTGAGTTACGAAGCCTTTGCTGACGAAGTCATTCGCTTGCTCGAAAACGGCTTAATTGGGGTCAGAACCTAATTAATTGGCTTGGTTTATTTCGCTCCGTTCAACGGGTTAGGGGTAGGCAAGTTGGCTCCTCGCTTCGCTCTTGATGTCGCCAACTTCCCTACCCCCAACCCATTGAACTGCGAGTATTTAATCAAAACCCCCGACAATCCAGTTTTTCGCAAACACCAAAGTTAGGAGACACCAATGACCACCAAAGCCTTCGCCAGCCAAGCCGATTTGACCGACAAGCAGATCAAGTTCGAGCAACTTAGCGCGCATTGCTGGGCTTACACCGCCGAAGGCGATCCCAACTCTGGCGTGATCATTGGTGACAAATACATCTTGGTCAGCGATGCAACGGCTACGCCCGATATGGCGCGCGATTTGATCAAGAAAATACGTAGCGTCAGCGACAAGCCCATTAAGTATGTGTTGTTGACCCACTACCACGCCGTTCGCGTTTTGGGTGCGAGTGCTTATGCGGCTGAAGGCGCGACCGAGATCATCGCCAGCCACGGAACGCACAGCCTCATCGTGGAACGTGGCGCGCAAGATATGCAAAGCGAAATCGAACGCTTTCCCCGTTTATTCCGCGGGGTTGAAGGCATTCCAGGTTTGACTTGGCCCACGATGGTGGTGGGTGACGGCAAGCCTGGTCGCCAAGGAACCCTGCGCATTGATTTGGGTGGCGTGGTGGTCGACATTTGGCATCCCGGCCAAGGCCACACACGCGGCGACACGATTGCTTGGGTCGAGTCTGAAAAAGTATTGTTCAGCGGCGATTTGGTGGAGTACGAGGCTGGCGTTTACACCGGCGACGCCCAACTTGAAGAATGGCCCGCCACCTTGGAAGCGCTGCGCGCATTGAACGCAGTGGCCATCGTTCCCGGCCGTGGCGAAGCGATGAAGGGGCACGATAACGTCAACAAGGCCTTGGACTACACCAAGCGATGGGTCGAAACTTTATTCGTATGCGGCAAAGAAGCTGCTGCCAAAGGCTTGGATTTGAAAGCCTCGATGGATCTCACCCGCAAAAGCATGGACCCCGTGTTTGGCCATGTGTTTATCTACGAGCATTGCTTGCCATTTGATGTGAGCCGCGCCTACGACGAAGCCAAAGGCATTAAGAATCCACGCATTTGGACGGCTGAGCGCGATAAAGAAATGTGGGCGGCTTTGCAGGCGTAATTCCAAACTACTTTTTTAATACCAAACTCTGAACAATATTTTCATAGTTGCGTAAGTTATCTGCCAAACGTTCGCGCTGTGCGCGTGTTGTGCTGTTGTGCACTTTGGCAAAGCCCTCGCAGTTTTCTTGTTTCAAGGTTTGGTTGTAAGCATGAACAGCCTCGTCTGGTGGCGTGAAACTGCGATCTACCCAAGCGCGAAGTTGTGACTGCGATACGTTGCTGGGCTGCGAGCCGCCATGTGCGATGCGGCTAAGTGTTTGTAGCGCATCAGCCTGTCTGCGCTGGCGTTCTTTAAAACTGGTAGCAGGATTGAAGGTGGATTTGAGCAACCACTGCTGCACCATTTCGCGCTGAGGCGTATCTAGGCTGCCATAGAAGTCTTCTAGCCGATTGAGCAATTGTTTGTTGCGATAGCGCAGACGCTTCTCTTCGCTTCCTTCCCAAAAGTCTTCTCGCCATTCTTGATTGAGTTTGTCGTATTTTTTACGCACACGTTGCAATTGCGCATCACTCAATTGGCTGATAAGTTGGGTGGCTTCTGGCTCGACCTGATGCAAAACTCTGACCAAAAAATTTTGTATGTCTTGCGAAATGGCGCACACCTGTTCGGGTTGAATGTCGTTGGGCGCCATAGCGCGTACTTTTTGTAATAGAGCCGCATATTCAGGCAACTCGGTTTGTCTGTGCCAATGGTGTAGCTTTCGCAATGTGTCTTTCACCAAAGACTTTTGCATGTCAGTAACGTCCACGTAACTGTCTAGCCACCAATAAACTGCCTCGTCTGCTTGGTTGTAAACGAATTTAAGCGTGCTACACCCGCTCAAAAGCACCAATGCAGATAAGCCCAGCAAGCACAAAGCATGGCGGATAATTCTCAAAATCAAAGAGGACTTGAACATGACTGCGTTAGATGTGGTGATCATGGCGGCTGGTAAGGGCACACGCATGAAGAGCAGTATGCCTAAAGTTTTGCATCCACTGGCCGGAAAGCCCTTGGTTCAGCACGTGATTGACACTGCGCACGCCTTGCACACGCGCAATACGATTTTGATTACAGGCCACGGCGCTGAAGTGGTGGAGCCTCTTTTACAAAAGGCCTATCCACAGAAAGCCTTGCAATTTGCCAAGCAAATGCCGCAACTGGGTACAGGCCATGCGGTGCAGCAGGCACTGCCCTTGTTAGATGACGATGGTGTGGTGGTGGTTTTGTCGGGCGATGTACCGCTCACGCAGGCAGATACTTTGCAGGCCTTGATCGACGCCTGCGATGGAAAAAACTTGGCATTGCTCACCATCGACTTTGAAGATCCCACAGGCTATGGTCGCATCGTGCGTGGGTTCGACCACCAAGTGCACGACATCGTCGAGCACAAAGACGCAAACGAATTGCAGCGAGACATCAAAGAGATCTACAGCGGCATCATGGCTGTGCCTGCCAAGTGGCTTAAGTCATGGTTGCCCCAACTCAAAAACGACAACGTACAAAAAGAGTTTTACTTGACAGACGTTGTCAAAATGGCGGTTGCAGACCACGTGCATGTGGTCGCGCACAAAATAACTGACTCCGCGCAAGTGGCTGGCATCAACTCACCTATGCAACTGGCGGAGTTAGAACGCATCTACCAAACCCGTCAAGCCCATGCACTGTTAGCGCAAGGCGTGCGCATCATCGATCCAGCGCGTATTGACGTGCGAGGCAACTTGACTTGTAAAGAAGATGTGTCGATAGACATCAACTGTATTTTTGAAGGCCATGTGCAACTGGGTGCCGGTGTGAGCATTGGTGCCCACTGTTTGATTGCTAACTGCATCATTGATGATGGTGCGACGATATTGCCTTTCACCCACATCGATGGTGAAGCGCAAGGTGTGACAGTGGGCAAAGGTGCCCGCATAGGTCCTTATGCCCGCTTGCGCCCTGGTGCGCAACTCGGTGCTGATGTGCATGTAGGCAACTTTGTAGAAATCAAAAACTCCACATTGGCCGATGGCGCAAAAGCCAACCACCTGGCTTACCTTGGTGACGCCACCGTAGGTGAACGCGTGAACTATGGCGCAGGCAGCATCACTGCCAATTACGACGGCGCCAACAAGCACCGCACCATCATCGAAGCCGATGCACATATTGGTAGCAACTGTGTGTTGGTCGCGCCTGTCACCATTGGCGCGGGTGGCACGGTGGGCGGCGGCTCCACCATTACCAAATCTACCGAACCAGGCGCTTTGAGCGTTTCACGCGGTAAGCAGGTGAGTGTGGCGAATTGGAAGCGGCCGCAGAAGAACTTAACAAAATCGTAAGTCGCACTAAACGTTCGAATCGTTCGATTCGTGCTAATATCTTGCCATGCAAACCCTAACTGCAAACGAAGCCAAAACCCAGTTTGGGCATTTCATTGACATGGCCCAGCGCGAGCCTGTTCGCGTCGTTCGTCGCGAACGTGTAGTGGGCGTTATGGTGTCTGCCCAAGACTACGATGCCATGCGCGCCTTTTATGCCAATCGACTACAGCACACTTTGGCGGCATCGGCCGCGCAGTCTGAAAAAGCCGGCATGACAGCAAAACGTTTGGAAGCATTGCTGCGTGACGAATCTTAGGTGGGTGATTGACACCAATGTGTTGATCAGTGCCGCCCTCTCCTCTAAAGGCGCTCCAGCAAAGTTAGTGCACTACTGTCTTGAACATGGCGCGTTGGTTTTCTCAGCGGCAACTTTTGAAGAGCTAAGGACTCGGCTATACAAGCCAAAGTTTGATCCCTACATAACAATCGAATTTCGTAATCAGTTACTACATGACTTCAATGCATCTGCAGTTTGGGTCGAGATAAGTAAAGTAGGTAAATATTGCCGGGATAGGGATGACGACGTATTCATTGAAACAGCGCTGCAATCAAAAGCTGACCTACTCATTAGTGGCGACCAAGATCTGCTAACTGCTAAGTCTGTCAAAAATGTGCGCATCGTGTCGCCCGCTCAGGCGGCAAAGTTGCTGGGGCTATCGCCCTAAAATCGAATCACTTAGAAAGAACCTCCATGTGCGGCATCGTCGGCGCGGTCTCCAAGCGCAATATTGTTTCCATACTTGTCCAAGGCTTGCAGCGATTGGAATACCGTGGCTATGACTCCTGCGGTGTTGCGGTACATGCTGCAAGTTTGGGTTCTGCGACAGGCGGATTACAACGTGCCCGCAGCACAGCCCGCGTGTCTGAATTGATCGAACAAGTAGCCGCCGACAAAGTAGAAGGTGGCACTGGTATCGCACATACACGTTGGGCTACGCACGGCGCACCGGCCGTGCACAACGCGCATCCCCATTTCAGCCATGGCCCCGCTAAAACACAAAAAGAGTCAGAAGGCCGGGTGGCCTTAGTCCATAACGGCATCATTGAAAACCACGATGAATTGCGTGCTACATTGCAAGCCAAAGGCTATGTGTTTGTCAGCCAAACCGATACCGAAGTGATCGCCCATTTGGTCGATAGTTTGTACGCAGGCGATTTATTAAAGGCCATGCAAGCTGCACTGCCACAACTGCACGGCGCCTATGCCTTGGCGGTGTTCCACAAAGACGAACCGCATCGCGTGGTCGGTGCGCGTGCAGGTTCACCTTTGATCTTGGGCGTTGGCCAATCGCATGAAGAAAATTTTCTGGCCAGCGATGCGATGGCTTTGGCTGGGGTCACTAACCAAATTGTCTATTTAGAAGAAGGCGACGTAGTCGACTTGCAGTTAGGCAAGTACGCCGTGTATGACCGCAGCACGAAAGCTGTGACACGCGAAGTCAAAACCGTCAACGCACACAGCGGCGCAGCAGAGTTAGGGCCTTATCGCCACTACATGCAAAAAGAAATTTTTGAACAACCACGTGCTATTGCCGACACCTTAGAAGGTGTGGAGGGCATCACTTCGGAACTGTTTGGAAAGAACGCAGAGCAGACATTCAAAAACATTGACCGTGTGCTCATCCTCGCGTGTGGCACCAGTTACTACAGCGGTTGCGTTGCGCAATATTGGATAGAAGCCATCGCCAAAATCCCGTGCCATGTAGAAATCGCTAGCGAATACCGCTATCGTGAATCAGTCGCAGACCCGCGCACCTTGGTTGTCACCATCACACAAAGCGGCGAAACCGCAGACACCTTGGCCGCACTGCGACACGCACAAAGCCTGGGTTTAAAACACACCCTCACCATTTGTAACGTAGCGACCAGCGCCATGGTGCGTGAATGTGCGTTGGCTTATGTCACCCGCGCGGGTGCTGAAATTGGCGTGGCCTCTACCAAAGCGTTCACCACACAACTGGCCGCTTTGTTTTTGCTGACACTTGCTTTGGCAAAAGTAAAAGGGCATTTAACAAGCGCTGAAGAATCAAGCCACATCAAAGCGATGCGCCATTTGCCCGCCGCTTTACAGGCCGTATTGGCCTTGGAGCCGCAACTCATTGCTTGGGCTCAAGAATTTGCCACCAAAGAAAACGCCTTATTCCTAGGCCGTGGCACGCACTACCCCATTGCTTTGGAAGGTGCGTTGAAACTCAAAGAGATTACTTATATTCATGCAGAGGCCTATGCCGCAGGTGAGCTCAAACACGGACCACTCGCACTAGTGACCAGTGCCATGCCCGTTGTCACTGTTGCCCCCAACGATGCTTTGCTAGAAAAACTCAAAAGCAATATGCAGGAAGTACGCGCGCGTGGCGGTGAGCTGTTTGTGTTGGCAGATGCGGACACCCGTATTGAAAACAGCGAAGGCGTTCATGTGATTCGTATGCCCGAGCACTATGGTGTTTTGTCGCCCATCTTGCATGTGGTGCCACTGCAGTTGCTGGCGTATCACACGGCGTGTGCGAGAGGGACTGATGTGGATAAGCCTCGGAATTTGGCTAAGTCGGTTACGGTGGAGTAGTTTCGTTAGGGGGTATTTACGATTTGCCCCCCTTTTTGTATGGCAACTATCCCAATGCGGTGATTTTTGATTTAATCGCCGCATTTTTTGCGGTAATTTAGTTGACAATGCGGTGAATACGGTCTCTAATCACCGCATGATAAGCGGCGATAACCTATACGTTTGGCAAAATAGTAACTGGCCTCATTGGCGATTTAACGCCGAGAGCCTGATGCCCTTGATTGTCCAAGCCCATCAAGCATTGGGACATCTGATGGGGCGTATGCGTGACCAAGGAATGG
>CANBZB010000122.1 GCA_947373745.1 Burkholderiales bacterium
GCGTGTTTGGGCAACTACCCATGGCCTTGGGAATTGATCTTGGTGGACGACGGCAGCACAGACGGCACGCGCGAAGCGATTGAACAAGCCGCCAAACAAAGCCATGGGTTTGTGCGATTGGTAGAACTGGCACGCAACTTCAAACAAACGGCTGCGATGCAAGCAGGCATTGACGCTGCGCGCGCAGATGTGATCGTGACCATGGACGGCGATTTGCAAAACGATCCAGTCGATATACCGCGCATGGTTGCTCGGCTATTGAACGAAGAACTCGATTTAGTCGCAGGTTGGCGCAAAGATCGCAAAGACAATATGGTGATGCGCAAGATTCCTTCGCAAATCGCGAATGCACTGATCGCACGCATGACAGGCATCGCCCTCAAAGACAACGGATGCAGCCTCAAAGTATTTCGCGCCAGCACCTTAAAGCGTGTGCGTTTGTATGGCGAGATGCACCGTTTTATTCCTGCTTGGTTGTCTACCGTGACATCGAGCAAGCGCATTGCACAAGAAGTGGTGACGCACCATCCACGTATCCATGGGGTATCTAAATATGGTATTTCACGCACCTTTCGGGTTTTGCTTGATTTGTTTTTTGTGTATTTCTTTATGCGCTATCGGGCCAGGCCTGGACACTTTTTTGGTGGCATTGGCTTGAGCCTATTGGGTGCAGGTTCCTTGATCTTGACTTATCTCTCGTTCGTTAAGTTTTATCTAGGCGAAGACATTGGTACACGGCCTTTGTTGTTTGGTGGCTTCTTCTTGGTGATTGCTGGCGTCCAAATGTTGACGACCGGTATCTTGGCTGAAGTGCTGGTGCGTGTGTTGTTTGAATCGGGTAACAGCAAGTCCTATCTGGCGCGTGAAACGCCGATACCTGCGGCAAACGAAGGTTGGCATTCGCCTCGCTGATTTGATGCAAGCTACGCGCCCTGCCATTGCTCTGACTGTTTGCTGCCTGATAGCGCTTGCCGTCTGGCGCTTTTTTGTAGCGAGCGCATTGCCTTTTTCAATCGACGAAGCGTATTACGTAGCGTGGTCTAAAACGCCTGATTGGGGTTACTGGACGAAACCACCTTTTATTGCATGGGCGATTGGTGCTGCGCGTTGGGTTTGTGGCGAGTCAACAGGTTGTGTACGCAGCGTTGCATTACTAAGCTTTCCTATGACCAGCGCCATCGTAGGGCTGTTGACATGGCGTATAGCTAAAAATGCATGGACTGCTGCATGTGCAGCCATTTTGTTTGCAACTCTTCCTTTAGGTATGTTTTACGGTATTGCGGCTACAACAGATGCTTTGCTTTTGTTGTGCTGGGCTGCCGCGATGTGGAGTTTGTTTGAAGCTCTGCATGGCAAACAGTGGGCTTGGATTGTTTTAGGTATTTGTATCGGTCTGGGTATGCTGGCCAAGTATTCGATGGCAGTGATTGGCCTGTCTATCGTGCTCACGCTTTTGCATCCTGATTGGCGTGTGCAATTTAAAAAGCCTTGGGCCTATATCAGCGCCTTAGTTGCTTTGATCGTGTTTGCTCCAAATATTGCTTGGAATTTGGCGAATCAGATGCCAACGTTTTCGCACACGGCTGGGATTTCGCATGGAGGCAATGGCTACGGGCTCAACTGGCAGTCTTTATTTGAGTTTGAAGCGGCGCAAGTAATTGTTGGTGGGCCCTTCTTGGTGATTGGATTCGCGATGTGGCTAACACGCAAAGCGTGGCGCGCCAACGCAGACGCATGGTTGTTGCTGTGTTTTGCGTTGCCCATGCTGTTAGTAATATCAGCACAAGCATTGCTTGCGCGTGCCCATGCGAACTGGGCGTCGCCTGCGTATGTGGCTTTGACAGTGGCTAGTGTGGTGTTTTTATGGGCTAGAAAAGGGTTTTTTGGTAAACCCGCATTGGCGCTTACCTTGGTGATGAACATAGTTCTAGGCGCTGTGCTCTACCATTTCGAAACTTTGGTGGCTAAGCCCCTAGGCATCACGCCTTCTGCGCATACAGATCCCTATTGGGCACTACGCAATTGGCCCGATGCCATTGATGCGGTAAAGATCACGTTAACCGAAGCCTTGCCACAAGAAGAATGGCGTATTGCCTCTGACGATCGCGGTATGTTGTCGATTGCACAGGCGGTTCTACACTTACCCGCTGGCTCTGCCCTAGGGTGGCAACGCGGCGATGGGCCACAAAACCATTTTGAACAACGTTTTCCTTTGACAAAAATCCCCAACCAACGCGTACTCATAGTAACGCAAGCTAGCCAAGCCGAGGTGTTGGCGGACTACCCGCATGCGCAATTTGCAAGGCAGATCGACGCAGACAAATTGTCTGACGGCGCTTTGCATTTCACCGCTTGGTGGATCAACCCTTAAACGTTTCAATCCATGCTGTTTCAAAGTTCGTTGCGCAAAGAGTTAGCCCGCAGTTTTGGCGCCACCTTGGTGGTGTTGGTGACGATTGTGATGACGATGATTTTGATCCGTATCTTGGGTCAAGCTTCAGCGGGCAAGGTCAACCCGACCGAAATCGGTTTGATCATGGGTTACAACTTGATTGGCCAGATGCCCACGGTGCTCACGCTGAGTTTGTTTATTGCCACCGTTGGCACGATTTCGCGCATGTATATGGAAAGCGAAATGGTGATTTGGCTTTCCAGCGGGCAAAGCATGTGGTCGTTTGTGCGACCCATCATTCAGTTCACTTGGCCGACACTGATTGTGGTGTTTGTGCTGGTGATTTTTGTATGGCCCTGGTCAAACAGACAAACCACCGATTTAAAAGAACGCTTTGAGCGGCGGGGCGATTTAGAACGGGTTGCGCCTGGACAGTTTCAAGAATCAGCCAATGGATTGCGGGTGTTTTTTATCGATAAGTCGAGCTTGCAAAACAAGCAAGGGAATAACGTTTTTATCTCAGCCGCAGACCATGGGAAACAGTCGATGACGTCATCGCACAGTGGCCACATTGAGATGATTGGCGAAGACAGATTCTTAATGCTAGAAACTGGCCAACGCGTAGAGCAAGGACTCGGACAAGTTGAGATGAAGGTGAGCGAATTCAAAGTCTACGGAACACGCACCGACGAAGACAGCGAAACCATCGCCCTGCCCTCGACCCGCTCCATTCCCACCGTCGTTTTGCTGCAAAACCCTACGCCCTCGAACATGGGTGAATTCAGTTGGCGCGTCGGCCTGATTGCGTCCACCTTCAACTTGATGGTGATCGCCCTGGCTATTACCAGCGCCAACCCGCGTGTAGGACGCGGCGGTAATTTGGCTTTGGCGATGCTAATGTTTTTGACTTACACCAACTTCATCAACCTCGGGCAAGCCTTGGTCAACGACGGCAAGATCCAATGGCTGGTGTTTTTGTTCACCCTACACGGTGGGACTTTGCTACTCAGCTTGGCTTGGCTAACGGTGCGCGCAAACAATTGGTCTTGGCGGCAGTTGTTGCCGAGGAATAAAAAGCTCCAGCCTCAATAAAAGTTAAAAGACTTGACGAATGTTATTTCAATGTAATAACATTGGTATTCTTCTTTTTGAACTTGAGGCGAAATATGCAAGTCACTATCAGGCCATTCGGCAATTCTCGGGGCGTCATCATCCCAAAGCTATTGTTGGCCCAAGTTGGCTTACAAGAATCAGCGGAGATTGAGGTTCAAAACGGAACACTGGTTCTGCGCAAGCCCCAACCGCAAGTGCGTGAAGGATGGGCACAAGCTGCGCAATCTATTGCGAACGCGGGCGAAGACACTTTGGTTCTAGGCGATCAACCCTTGGCAAATGAAGAGGACTGGCAGTGGTAAAGCGTGGAGATATCTGGTTAATCAACTTAGATCCCACGGTCGGTAGCGAGATCAAAAAAACACGTCCCTGTGTGGTGGTATCACCCCCAGAGTTAAACGACTTTTTGCGCACTGTGATGGTTGCCCCTATGACATCCAAAGGGTTTGATGCGCCGTTTAGGCCGCAACTAACATTTCAAGGTACCCAAGGGCGCATCTTGTTGGACCAACTTCGAGCCGTTGATAAAACACGTTTTGTAAAAAAGCTCGGAAGTGTCTCTTCTAGCACCCACCAAAAGGTACTTGGCATACTGCAAGAGATTTTTGCGGCTTAGCGAAACCGAATTTTTCTGCGGCAATGTTTAGATTGGATAGACGCCGCAAGCCAACACTTTAAAATGACCGGTTGATCAAGAGGAACCTCATGGCCCGCACCCTGTACGACAAGATTTGGGACGAACACGTTGTCCACACCGAAGAAGACGGCACCGCCATCCTCTATATAGATAGGCATTTGGTACACGAAGTCACCAGCCCCCAAGCGTTTGAAGGCATTCGCCAAGCGGGGCGCAAAGTCTGGCGGGTCAGCTCCATCGTTGCCACCGCCGACCACAACACGCCTACCACTGGCTGGGAGTTGGGTTACGACGGCATTACAGACCCCATCAGCAAAGAACAAGTGACTACCTTAGACGCGAACATCAAAGCGTTTGGTGCCGCTGCGTTTTTTCCATTCTTGTCAAAACGCCAAGGTATCGTGCATGTGATTGGCCCTGAAAACGGAGCCACCTTGCCCGGTATGACCGTGGTGTGCGGCGACAGCCACACCTCGACCCACGGTGCTTTTGGCGCGTTGGCACACGGCATCGGCACATCTGAGGTCGAGCATGTGATGGCGACGCAAACATTGCTAGCCAAAAAAGCTAAAAACATGCGCGTGTCGGTTGAAGGCACTTTGCAAAAAGGCGTCACCGCCAAAGATATCGTGCTGGCTATCATCGGCAAGATCGGCACTGCTGGCGGCACGGGCTACACCATCGAGTTCGCAGGCGCTGCGATTCGGGGCCTCAGCATGGAAGGCCGCATGACGCTGTGCAATATGGCGATCGAGGGCGGTGCGCGTGCTGGTTTGGTTGCGGTTGATGACAAAACCATTGAATACGTCAAAGGCCGTTTGCTTTCCCCCGGCACAGACAAAGCGACGGGCAAGTTTGTGGGTGGTGCAGAGTGGGACCAAGCCGTGGCGTATTGGAAAACTTTGCACTCCGATGCAGATGCCAAGTTTGATGCGACGGTCGAGTTAAACGCTGCGGACATCTTGCCCCAAGTCACATGGGGCACGTCTCCTGAAATGGTCTTATCCATCGATGGTCGCGTGCCAGACCCCGACAAAGAGAAAGACGCCAACAAGCGCACCGCCATTGAGCGCGCTTTGACTTACATGGGCTTGGAACCCGGCAAAGCCTTAAACGATTTGTTTGTCGACAAAGTCTTTATTGGCTCCTGCACCAATAGCCGGATTGAAGACATGCGCGAAGCCGCCGCCGTTGTGAAAAAACTCGGCCTAAAAGTCGCTAAAAACATCAAGTTGGCGATGGTGGTTCCTGGTTCGGGCTTGGTCAAAGAACAAGCTGAGCGCGAAGGCTTGCACGAGATTTTCAAAGCCGCTGGTTTTGAATGGCGCGAACCCGGCTGCTCGATGTGTCTGGCCATGAATGCCGACCGCTTAGAGCCCGGCGAGCGTTGTGCCTCTACCAGCAACCGCAATTTTGAAGGCCGTCAAGGCAATGGCGGGCGCACCCATTTGGTCAGTCCTGCTATGGCTGCCGCCGCCGCAGTCCACGGACACTTTGTTGACGTGCGTAAATTCGCTTAAAGGCTCCAAGATATGCAGAAATTCACCCTACACAAAGGTCTCGTGGCGCCCATGGACCGCGAGAATGTCGACACCGACGCGATCATCCCTAAGCAGTTTTTGAAGTCGATCAAAAAAACAGGCTTCGGCCCTAATTTGTTTGACGAATGGCGTTATCTCGACCATGGCGAACCTGGCCAAGACCCCGCCAGCCGCAAACCTAATCCCGACTTCGTCTTGAACCAATCCCGTTACGCTGGCGCTTCTATCTTGATAGCCCGCAAAAACTTCGGCTGCGGCTCCTCCCGCGAACATGCGCCTTGGGCTTTGGACCAATATGGTTTTAGGGCCATCTTGGCGCCAAGCTTTGCAGACATCTTCTTTAACAACAGCTTTAAAAACGGCTTGTTGCCCATCGTGTTGCCCGAAGCGACGATGGACTTGTTGTTTAACGAGACCTTGGCGTTTCCTGGTTACGAACTGACGATTGACTTGGACAAACAAGTCATCTTGCGACCCCAAGGCGAAGAAATTCCCTTTGACGTGCAAGCTTTCCGCAAGTTTTGTTTGTTGAACGGTTTTGACGATATCGGTTTGACCCTTCGCCAAGCGGACAAAATCAAAGCTTTTGAAGCCGAACGCTTGGCCACCAAGCCTTGGTTGGCGCATACCCTCTAATTTCTAACTACCTATCTATTATGAAAATCGCAATCTTGCCGGGTGACGGCATTGGTACTGAAATCGTGGCCGAAGCGGTCAAAGTCTTGCACGCGCTAGATCTGAAGTTTGAAAGTGAAACCGCATTGGTAGGTGGTGCAGCGTATGACGCGCACGGTCATCCTTTGCCTGATTCCACCTTGAAGCTGGCCATGGCATCTGACGCCGTCTTGTTTGGTGC
>CANBZB010000123.1 GCA_947373745.1 Burkholderiales bacterium
TTTTGAACCATGCTATTTCTGCTTTCACCTGCTAAATCTTTAGACTTTGAAACACCTGCTGATGGTGTGCCGCACTCTGAACCTCTGTTTGTCAAACAGTCGACTGAGCTCATCAAAGTATTAAAAACACAATCACCCCAAGCCATTGCCTCTTTGATGAATTTGAGTGATGCCTTGGCCCAATTGAATGTCGCCCGCTATCAGGCGTGGAAACCCAAATTCACAGAAAAGAATTCAAAGCAAGCGGTATTGGCTTTCAATGGCGATGTGTATGAAGGCCTGGACGCTAAAAGTTTGAAAGCCAAAGACCTCGCTTGGGCGCAAGACCATGTGGCCATCTTGAGTGGTTTGTATGGCGTGTTGCGCCCCCTCGATTGGATGCAACCCTATCGGCTCGAAATGGGTACGGCTTTGCAAACACCCAAAGGTACATCGATGTACCAATTTTGGGGCTCGCAAATTGCAGAACATCTCAATACGCGCTTAGAAGAAAACAAAGAACCTACGATCGTTAATTTGGCGTCCCAAGAATATTTCAAAGCAGTCGATCGCAAGACATTGAATGCACGCATTGTGGAATGTGTGTTTGAAGATTACAAAGGCGGCAAATACAAAATCATCAGCTTCTTCGCGAAACGTGCCCGTGGTTTGATGGCGCGCTATGCCATTCAAAATCGCGTCACCCAAGTTAAAGGTTTAGAGGGCTTTGATCTGGAAGGTTACGCCTTCGATGCAAACGCCTCTGACACAGACCGAAAAGTATTTCGACGCAAAGTCGCTGCTAACGCATGAATACCCCTGAACAATCGCAACTGGGTAAATCGTCTACCTACGTTGACCAATACGACGCTGCGCTGTTGTTTCCGATTGCGCGCCGACCCAAGCGCGACGAAATTGGTCTTGCCGCAACCCTGCCGTTTTTTGGCGCTGATCTGTGGACAGCGTATGAGTTGAGCTGGCTCAATCCGCGCGGTAAACCGCAGTTAGCAATTGCACGCATTACCGTTCCTGCTGAATCAACCCATATCGTCGAGAGCAAATCGGTCAAGCTCTACCTCAACAGTTTTAACAGCTCGGTGTTTGCAGATGCTACGGCGGTGCAGACACGACTGCGCGAAGACTTGAGCACTGCGATTTGGCAAGGCGGAGCCGTCATGTCGAGTGTCGGTGTGCAATTGGTCTTGCCGCAAGATTTCGACAAAGAGCCCGTGCATGAACTCGACGGCCTCAACCTTGACCGTTTGGATTTGGAATGCGCGCACTACCAACCTGCGCCAGAGTTGCTGACCGCGCAATTGAATGAAGCGCCTGTGACCGAAACCCTCACCAGCCAATTACTCAAAAGTAATTGCTTGGTCACAGGCCAGCCTGATTGGGGCAGTGTGCGTATCAGTTACACAGGCCCGCAAATCGACCAAGCAGGTTTGTTGCAATACATCGTGAGTTTTAGAAACCACAACGAATTCCACGAGCAATGCGTCGAGCGTATCTTTATGGATATTTGGCGCGCGTGTAAGCCGTCTAAATTAGAAGTCTATGCACGCTACACACGGCGCGGTGGTGTGGACATCAACCCATGGCGAACCAGCCATCCCATGGCTGCACCTGTGAATATCAGAACTGCGCGGCAGTAATTCGAAAATTTAGAAAAATAAATCAGCTTGGTCTTGCCCGTGATCGCTAGCAAGTTCTGCTGTCGCTTCAGCAGTTTGTTCGCCTGCTTTGATCAAAGAGCCCACGCGTACGCCTAGTAATCGAAAACGCCTATTCAGATCAACACGCTTTAGACAAAGACCCGCCGTGTGGCGAATGGTGCTGGCTTGGTCCGTAGCGATTTCAAGCGTGTGGTCGCGCGTCACACTTTGAAAATTTTCATAACGTAGTTTCACGCCAATGGTTTTGCCCACATAGCCTTTGCGTTGCAGGTCAGCAGCTACTTGTTCACACAAACGCGTGAAAACACCACTGAGTTCAGTGCGATCGTGTGTTGCGTGTAAGTCACGCGCGAAGGTGGTTTCTCGGCTGATGCTCACTGGTTCGCTGTGGGTCACCACGGGTCTGTCGTCTTTGCCGTGTGCTGCGTCATGAAGCCAAGCACCATAGGCTTTGCCGAAGTTTTCTATCAGCCAATAGTTTTCTTTTTGCGCCAATTCGCCAATCGTATGAATGCCATGCGTTGCCAACTTGGCTTCTGCTTTAGGACCAATGCCGTTTACTTTGCGACAAGGTAAGGGCCAAATGAGCGTTTCTAAATCGTCCTCATACACAACGCTGATGCCATTGGGCTTCTTCAATTCGCTCGCCATCTTGGCCAGAAGTTTGTTGGGCGCAACGCCAATCGAGCAGGTCAAGCCCGTGTCTTCGAATATGGCTTTTTGAATCAAGCGCGCCAACACACGACCGCCTTCGCGTTGACCGCCAGGCACATCAGTGAAATCGATGAACACTTCGTCGATGCCACGGTTTTCTATTACGGGCGCTATTTCAGCGATCGTTGATTTGAAGCGTTGTGAATAGTGTCTGTAACGGTCAAAGTCAACGGGCAACAAAATGGCTTGCGGGCAGAGTTTGGCTGCTTTCATCAAACCTATGGCGGAGCCCACACCAAATTGACGGGCTGCATATGTTGCGGTGGTGATCACTCCGCGCCCAACATAACCAGCGATGCGCGGAAAGAAACTCAGCGGGATTTCGCCTAAGCGGTCTTGGAAAGTATCTGGTTCCCAAGCATCGTCAGGAAACGCAATTTGCAATTGGCGTAGCAAATCATCTTCTTTGCGTCTTGCGCCACCAATGACAACAGGTAGCCCTGTTAATTGCGGATAACGCAACAACTCGACCGATGCAAAGAATGCATCCATGTCGAGGTGCGCGATACGCCGTATCAATGCTTAGGTTTAGGGTTTAAGCAGTAGGAAAAGTGCCAGGCAACAAAATGCTGGAATCGACTTGGCCAATTTGTGTACGACCACAAAATGCCATGCTCAAACTCAGTTCGTTGTGGATGATCTCTAAAGCCTTGGAGACACCCGCTTCACCCATAGCGCCCAAGCCGTACAACATCGAGCGGCCGATGTAAGTGCCTTTGGCTCCTAAAGCCATCGCTTTGAGTACATCTTGACCGCTACGAATGCCGCCGTCCATATGGACTTCAATTTGCGAACCCACAGCTTGCACGATAGAGGGGAGGGCTTCAATACTGCTTTGTGCGCCATCGAGTTGACGTCCACCATGGTTGGAGACGATCAAGGCATCTGCGCCAGAGCGCACCGCTAAACGTGCGTCTTCCACATCTTGAATACCTTTGAGAATGAGTTTGCCACCCCAGCGTTGCTTGACCCATTCGACATCGTCCCAATTGAGCGCGGGATCAAACTGTTGTGCGGTCCATGCAGACAGTGAACTCATATTGTCAACACCACTTACATGACCCACGATATTGCCGAATTCGCGGCGCGGTGTGCCCAACATGCCCAAAGCCCAACGTGGCTTGGTCGCAATGTTGATGATGTTGGGAATGGTGAGTTTGGGAGGTGCAGACAAACCATTTTTCAAATCTTTGTGGCGTTGCCCCAAAATTTGTAAATCGAGCGTCAAGACCAAAGCTTTGCAATTGGCAGCTTTGGCTCTGTCGATCAAACGCTCGATAAAGGCGCGGTCTTTCATCATGTACAGCTGAAACCAAAAGCCTTCGCCCGCGTGTTGGGCAACGTCTTCGATAGAGCAAATGCTCATCGTGGAAAGTGTGAAAGGCACGCCCATTTTTTTAGCGGCGCGTGCAGCCAAAATTTCTCCATCAGGATGCTGCATACCCGTCATGCCAGTGGGGGCGATGGCGACAGGCATAGCGGCTGCTTGGCCAATCATGTGGGTGGCAGTGCTACGTCCTTCCATATTGACGGCCACACGCTGGCGCAATTTGATTTTTTGAAAATCGCTTTCGTTCGCTTTGTAGGTGCTCTCAGTCCAACTGCCCGAGTCTGCGTAGTCATAAAACATGCGGGGCACACGTTTCTGCGCGAGAACGCGTAAGTCTTCAATATTGGTAATAACGGGCATGTAAAAGTCTCCTTGGTATGTTTCGAATTATTACAAAGCGTGCACCACCACACTAGGCAGTAAACGGTGTACGTCAGATGGTTGGCATAGCGGCGTGCCTTTTTGAAGCAAAGCGGCTGCGCTGGCAGCCATACCGTATTGAAAGGCATGTAACAGGTCATGGCCTTTATGAAAGGCCCATACCATGCCGCCAACAAAACTGTCGCCTGCACCGATGGAGGTTTGCACATCCACTTTGAGTGCGTCTGCACGCCAGCATTGGTCTTTGCTGATCACCATGGCACCTTGTTCGCCAAGGGATAGGGCGACCACTTGCGCTTTTTCCTGCGCGATCAACTCACGGCAAGCAGAGATCCAACTTTTTTCATCGGGTAAATCGTGGCCTACGAGTTGGCTCAATTCACGCAAACTAGGCTTGAATAAAAAAACACCCTCTTGCAGTGCGGCATGCAGGGCAGGGCCGTTAGCGTCTATGACGACAGGCACGCCATATTGATTGGCTAATCGCGTTAAGCGTGCATAAAAATCGATTGGAACACCTGGTGCAATTCCGCCGCTGATGACTAAAAACTTTTTGGGTAAATGGTTGGCTACATAGTCAAAGCAGGCCTGCGCTTCATTTGCAGATACTTCTGGACCAGGCAAGACAAAACGAAAGTCTTGACCACTACTGTTCTCATGCACAGAAAAACTCTCACGCGTTTCATTGGCAATCGGCAACAGATGGCATCGCACTTTTTCTTGGAGCATCAACTGGTGGTGGCGTTCACCTGTAACACCGCCCACCATGTAGGCGGCTACACATGAAGCGCCTAGACGATGCAACACACGTGCAACATTCACGCCGCCACCGCCTGGGTGCTCTATGGCGTGGTCACAACGCATTTTGTGCGTGCTCTCTACTTTGTCGATGGATGTCAGCACATCCAACGCAGGATTCAAGGTCAGCGTGAGGATGTCGCTTGGCACTGTGCGCTTACGCCAAACGCGCGAGGTGTCTGGCGATTTGCGCTTTCACTTGCACTGGTGCTGTTCCACCCAGCGTATTGCGCGCGTTGAGTGAACCAACCAAACTCAAGCACTCAAAAACATCTTGCTCAATTGCAGCGTTGAAGGTTTGTAGAGTAACTAAGGAAAGTTCCGACAAGTCTTTGCCTTGGGTTTGTGCGGTTTTGACAGCATGGGCGACCACCTCGTGGGCATCGCGGAACGGCAAACCTTTTTTCACCAAGTAGTCTGCTAAGTCGGTCGCAGTGGCGTAACCTTTTTTGGCTGCCAATTCCATGGCCTCTGCATTGACCGTTAGGCCACCTTCTTTCTTGCCAGTTTGAGCGTTTGCTTGACCGCCAATCATGTCGCTAAAAATCCGTAAGGTGTCTTTGAGCGTATCGACCGTGTCAAACAAAGGCTCTTTGTCTTCTTGGTTGTCTTTGTTGTAGGCCAGGGGTTGGCCTTTCATCAAAGTCAACAAGCCCATCAAGTGGCCCACCACACGACCTGTTTTGCCACGCGCGAGTTCAGGCACATCAGGATTTTTCTTTTGCGGCATGATGGAACTGCCGGTGGTGAAGCGATCCGCCAATTTGATAAAGCCGAAGTTTTGGCTCATCCACAAAATCAATTCTTCGCTCAAGCGGCTGATGTGCACCATGCAGATACTGGAGGCGGCGGTGAATTCCATCGCGAAGTCGCGGTCGCTCACGCCGTCCAAACTGTTTTGGCAAATTTGCGGCTCGCCATGTGCGTCGACCATGCCAATGGCTTTGGCCACACGCGCACGGTCTAAGGGATAGCCAGTGCCTGCCAAGGCTGCAGACCCCAATGGCAAGCGGTTGGTGCGGCGGCGCACGTCTGCCATGCGCTCTGCATCGCGGGCAAACATTTCGACATAGGCGAGCAAGTGGTGCGCGAAGCTCACGGGTTGCGCGACTTGTAAATGGGTAAAGCCGGGCATCACGGTCTCAGTATGTTGTTCGGCGACAGACAACAAAGCGCGTTGCAACTCAGTCAATAAACCGATGATCAAATCTATTTCACCGCGCAACCACAAACGCACATCGGTCGCGACTTGGTCATTACGACTACGGCCAGTATGCAAACGTTTGCCAGCATCGCCCACCAGTTGGGTGAGGCGCGCTTCTATGTTGAGGTGAACGTCTTCAAGGTCGAGCTTCCACTCGAACTGGCCTGATTCAATTTCAGACCAAATTTGCGCCATGCCTTTTTCAATGGCGGCTTGGTCGTCTTTGCCGATGATGCCTTGGTGGCCCAGCATCTCAGCGTGGGCCAAGCTGCCCGTTATGTCGGCTTGCCACAAGCGCTTGTCAAAGAACACGCTGGCGGT
>CANBZB010000124.1 GCA_947373745.1 Burkholderiales bacterium
GTGGTCTTGTGTGCAGGCAGTATTGGGACGCCGCAAATTTTGCAGCTCTCGGGTTTAGGTCCTGCCTCCTTGTTGAAAGAGCATGGCATTGACCCCGTGATTGATTTGCCGGGTGTGGGAGCCAATTTACAAGACCACTTACAAATCCGCTCGGTCTTTAAAGTGCAAGGGGTGCAAACGCTCAATACGCTTGCCAATAGCTGGTGGGGTAAGGCCAAGATTGGGATGGAGTATGCGTTCAAGCGCAGCGGGCCGATGAGCATGGCGCCCTCGCAGTTGGGTGCGTTCACCCGCAGCAGCCCTGATCAGCCTTATACCAACATCGAATACCACGTGCAGCCTTTGAGTTTGGATGCGTTTGGTGAACCGCTGCATAACTTCCCCGCGTTTACTGCGAGTGTGTGCAACCTCAACCCGACAAGCCGTGGCACGGTGAATATTGTTAGCCCCAAGTTTTCCGACGCACCGAAGATTGCCCCCAATTACTTGAGCACGGACGCTGACCGCAAAGTTGCGGCAGATTCTTTGCGCGTGACGCGCCGCATCGCCGCCCAACCGGCTTTGGCGAAATACAAGCCCGTGGAGTGGAAGCCTGGCGTGCAATACCAAAGCGACGACGACCTTGCGCGTTTGGCGGGCGACATTGCCACCACCATCTTCCATCCGGTGGGCACTGCGTGCATGGGGCGCATCGACGATGCGCAAGCCGTGGTTGACCCTGAACTGCGGGTGCGCGACGGTCGTGGTGGCGTGGTGCGTGGACTCAGGGTGGTTGACGCCAGCGTGATGCCCACCATCACCAGCGGCAACACCAACAGCCCCACTTTGATGTTGGCCGAAAAAGCCGCGCAGTGGTTGGCGCACGAAGCCTTCGCGGCCCCTTAACCTTCCTGTCGCACGGGGGTTAGCCCGCAAGGGAAACTCCTAGGCCCCATCGCGGTACACCCCGTTTAAAGTTTGCCCACTCGCAACCACGGTACACCGCAGTTGCAGAGGGTCCGAGGAGACACATAACAAGCTCTGCACAAGCAGGGTCATTTTGGAAAAGGCACTGGGTCACACCGGTGCCTTTTGCTTTTCAGACCACAATCCGAGGATGGAACTTGTTTTAGCCACCCTCGCTTCGGCGCTCGCGGGATTTATCGATTCAATTGTGGGTGGCGGCGGATTGGTTTTATTACCTGCGCTTTTTGCGCTCTACCCTACTGCCACACCCGCCACCTTGCTTGGCACTAATAAAAGCGCGTCGGTGTGGGGCACCACGTTTGCCACTTGGCAATACAGCCGACGCGTTGCGATCAATTGGTCTGTGATGTTGCCCGCGGCATGCTTGGCGATGGCGGGCTCATTTGTAGGCGCATGGTGGGTCACGCTGATTTCGGCGGATTTTTTGCGCCAATTACTACCGTTTATTTTGGGCGCTGTATTGCTCTACACCTTATGGCGCAAAGACATGGGTCGCGACCTTACACCCCGTTTCAGCGGACGCGCTGAATTACTAGCCACGTGTTCAGTCGGCTTGGTCATTGGTTTTTACGACGGATTTTTTGGGCCGGGCACGGGAAGTTTTTTTGTTTTCTTGCTAGTGCGCTGGTTGGGCTACGACTTTTTAAATGCCTCAGTAGCAGCCAAGTTGCTTAATTTGTCGAGCAATGCGGCGGCCTTGGTTTTGTTCACGCTCAAAGGCCATGTTTGGTGGCACTTGGCATTGCCGCTGGCTATGGCGAATGTTGCGGGTAGTTTGCTTGGCACCCGCATGGCCCTCAAGCATGGCGCTGGATTCGTGCGCGTGATGTTCTTGGTCGTGGTCAGTGCTTTAATCTGCAAAACCAGTTTTGACGCCTACATGCGTTAAGTACCAGCGCCAAGCAACTCACGGCTTTTCTGGAACAGGTAGTGCCGCTGCTGTGATCGTTTTGGGGGGCCAAGGCACGTTGGCTATATCGCGCGGCTTACCTATCGGGCGGGTGGCTTGGCCTTTTTGCACTGCGGCGATATCTTCTTCAGAGGGGTACTGGCCCAAGATAACAAAATCAAACACACGGCGTGCAATCGGTGCGGCGTTTTGCGCGCCAAAGCCGGAGTTTTCTACCACCATGGCGAGCGCCACTTTGGGCTCGTCTGCAGGTGCAAAGGCAATGAATAAGGCATGGTCACGCATACGCTCGTCCACCGTGGCGGCGTTGTACTTTTCGTTTTGCTTCACCGTATAGACCTGCGCCGTTCCCGTTTTGCCAGCACTTACGTACTGCGCGCCTACAAAGCTTGTAGCGGATGTGCCTTCGATATTCACACCAATCATGGCGCGCTTAATGACGTCTAAATTTTCGGGCGAGAGCTGTAATTGTCCAATCGGTTCTTTGGCTACGGGGGTTGGCGCTTTGGTTTCGACGTCGAGTACTTCCCGCACGATATGGGGGCGCATCTTCAAACCGTTGTTGGCAATCGTGGCCGTGGCGTGCGCAATTTGCAACATAGTGAAGCTGTTGTATCCCTGCCCGATTCCAAGAGAAATTGTCTCGCCCGAATACCAGCGTTGTTGCTCTGCTTTTTTATAGGTGTTGCGTTTCCAATCGGTAGAAGGCAACACACCACGCGACTCGCCCAAGATGTCGATGCCAGTGATTTGCCCAAATCCCAATGGCTTCATTTGTTCGTAAATCATGTCCACGCCCATGTCACGCGCCAAGGTGTAGTAGTAGGTGTCGCACGATTCGACGATCGATTTGTACATGTCCACCACACCATGGCCGCCCTCTTTGTCATCGCGAAAACGGTGGTTGCCAAACATGAAAAAGCCAGGGTCTGAAATCAAGGTTTTCTCGGCGCGCTTGCCTGTCTGCAAAGCCGCCAAAGCCATGAAAGGCTTGTAAGTAGAGCCTGGCGGATAGGTTCCGCGCAATGCACGATTGAGCAAAGGCTTGTCCATAGATTCATTCAAAGCCTGCCAGTTGTCCGCATCAATGCCGTCGACAAACAAGTTAGGGTCGAACGTGGGTTTGCTGACAAACGCCAACACCTCACCGGTTTTGGGGTCGAGTGCGACCAAGGCGCCTCTGCGCGTTCCATACAAATCTTCGATCAGTTTTTGTAATTTGATATCGATCGATAACACCACACTGTTTCCTGGCACGGATTGGCTGCTGTTGAGTCGGCGCACCGCGCGTCCTCCGGCTGAAGTCTCCATCTCTTGGACGCCTGTCGTGCCATGCAATTGGTTTTCGTAACTTTGCTCAACGCCTAATTTGCCGATGTATTCGGTGCCGCGGTAGTTGCCGGCATCTTCCGACTCTTCGATTTTGGCTTTTTCGCTGGTGTTGATGCGCCCGATATAGCCAATCACGTGGCTTGCGAGTTGGTCGTAGGGGTAGTTGCGAAACAAACGTGCGCGAATTTCAACACCTGGGAACCGGTAGCGCTGTGCAGCAAATCGCGCCACTTCTTCGTCGGTTAAGCGATTACGAATAGGGACCGAATCAATGCTTTTGGATTCGTCGACTTGCTTCTTAAATCGGCGTTTGTCGCGCGGTTGGATATCGATGATGCCCGCGAGTTGTTCAATGACTTCTTCTACCGGGGCAACTACTTTTGAGGGAGTGATTTCTAGTGTGTAGGCTGAATAGTTCGTTGCCAACACGACCCCATTACGGTCCATGATGACGCCGCGGTTAGGCACGATGGGCACGATGGCAGTGCGGTTACTTTCAGCGGCCGCATTGAGTTCTTCATAGCGAATCACTTGCAAATAAAACAAACGCAAGCTCAACGCTCCAAACGCCATCAGAATCGCAAATGTCACTACGACCACGCGGGACCTGAATCGGTTCAGGTCCATCTGGATGTTGCGAATCACATTCATAAGGGGCGATGCGCGTCTGGGTTAGGTGCGCGCCTTTGGGGCGCTAGCAAGATCACACTCGTGATGGGCCACAACGCAGCCTCTAACAAAGGCGCTAGAAATAATGACCAACCGGGAAACAAAGCGCCAGAAGCCATGCGCACCGTCAACTCCAGTGCATGTGCTGTTAAAAACAAAGGCAGCACTTGCATGGCCTGTGAAGGCACGGTGAACCATAGCAATCGGCGATGGATCATGAGGGAGAAAAATCCTAAGGCGGTATAGGTCAATGCATGTTGACCCATCAAGGTAGCTTGGTGCACATCACTCGCCACACCAAAGAAAAAGGCCACACCAATACCGACCAATCGCGGCTGATGGATGCACCAAAACACCAATGTCACTGCCAGAAAATCTGGCGTCCATGCTGCATTGCCCACCAAGCTGATGTTGACCAACATATTGGCCAACAAGGCCAACAGCAAAGTCATCAATACAAATAAAGGATTGGCAGGCAACAAGAGTTGCTGGCCGCGCGGCATGATCATCGACGGCCTCCTTTGATCAAGCCCAAAGGCTGTGGCTTCTCGATCACGGGGCGTGCTGGCAACTGGTCTGTCAGCGGGTCAATCACCATCACATGTCTAGCGCCCTGCACGCGACCTACGGGTTCACACAAAATGCGCGCGAAGGCGGTTTCAGCGCGGCGCTCTACTTTGGTCACGATGCCTACGGGCACACCTGGCGGGTAGACGCCGTCAACGCCACTGGTCGTGAGTTGGTCACCGACTTCGATGTCTGCGTTAGTCGCCATAAAGCGCAATTCCAACAAAGGCGCTCCGCCTGATTCGCCATAGGCTACGCCACGCGCACCGGTGCGGGTATTGAGTACAGGGATGGAATGCTCACGGTCTGTGACCAAGGTCACTTCACTGACCAAAGGCAATACGCGTGTGACTTGGCCCAAAATGCCATGCTCGTCCATCACGGGTGCGCTGGGCTTCACACCGTTAGTCATGCCCTTGTTGATGATGAGTTTGCGGGTGTAGGGGTCTGCCGCGTCATACAAAACTTCGGCCACAAACCCCACCGTGTTGAGCCGTTCGTGCAAATTCAACAAAGCCCTGAGCTGTTGGTTTTCCAAAGTGAGTTGCTCTACTTGCGCAGCGCGTTGGGATTGCTGTAACAATTTTTGACGCACGTCTTTGGCGTCTGCTTGCGCGTCTTGCAAAGACTCTAGATATTCACCGCTGTATTGGGCAAACGCTTGCGGGCGCATCGCCAACCATTGCACGGGATAGAGGGCTACCGATAAAGTGGCACGCAAAGGTTGTGTCACATGGAAGCGCACATCTGCGACCATCAACAAAACGGAGAGGGCACTGAAGAACAGCAGTTTTGAGATTGCTGAGGGGCCTTGTTTAAAAAAGGCCGGGGGGGTTCTGTCTAGGGTGCCCAGTGGCACAGTGTTATTCGCTCGTGAAGATGGAGCCTAAACGGTCCATACGTTCTAAGGCCAAGCCGCATCCGCGCACCACACAGGTCAGCGGGTCTTCGGCGACCAAAACAGGCAAACCTGTTTCTTCAGCCAACAAGCGGTCGAGGTCACGTAACAAAGCGCCACCGCCGGTGAGCATCATGCCGCGCTCGGCAATGTCGGCGCCAAGTTCTGGAGGTGTTTGCTCCAAAGCATTTTTCACAGCAGAGACGATGTTGTTCAAAGGGTCTGTCAATGCTTCCAGGATTTCGTTGGACGAAATCGTGAACGAACGCGGCACGCCCTCGGACAGGTTGCGGCCTTTGACTTCCATTTCTTTCACTTCAGAGCCTGGGAAAGCAGAACCGATTTTTTTCTTAATGGCTTCCGCAGTAGGCTCACCAATCAACATGCCGTAGTTGCGGCGGATGTAGTTAATGATGGCTTCGTCGAACTTGTCGCCGCCGACGCGCACACTGCCTTTGTAGACCATGCCGCCGAGAGAAATCACACCGACTTCGGTAGTTCCACCACCAATATCGACCACCATAGAACCAGATGCGTCTGACACTGGCAAGCCAGAACCAATCGCTGCGGCCATCGGTTCTTCAATCAAGTACACCTCAGATGCACCAGCGCCCAAAGCAGATTCGCGAATCGCACGGCGCTCGACTTGGGTTGAGCCACAAGGCACACAAATGATGATGCGAGGGCTTGGCTTTAACACCGAACGTGGATGCACCATCTTGATAAATTGCTTGAGCATTTGCTCAGTCACGGTGAAGTCGGCGATCACGCCATCTTTCATGGGACGAATAGCTTCGATATTGCCAGGCACTTTGCCCAACATAGCCTTGGCTTCATGACCCACCGCTTGAATGGTCTTCTTGCCTTGGGGGCCACCTTCGTGGCGAATCGACACCACGGATGGCTCATCGAGCACGATACCGCGGTCACGAACATAAATCAGGGTATTGGCGGTACCTAAGTCAATTGCCAAGTCGGTAGAGAAATACCGACGAAAAGATCCAAACATGGCCGTCCTCAAACGAAGCGCGCA
>CANBZB010000125.1 GCA_947373745.1 Burkholderiales bacterium
AGCGTGAGGTAATTTAGCCCGACTTGCTCTAAAAATTCCAAGCGACTTTTGATTTCAGGTAAGAGATCGCGTGCGATTTCTGCATCACGACCTTTGAGGCCTACGGTATCGCACCATGCACGTATTTGTGTGACGCTCAAGCGTGCGAGCTGTGTAATGCCTACACCTGCAAACTTCACTGCACGAGCAGTGGCGTTGAGTCGTGTGCCTTCGCATGTGGGACATGCCGTGTCGGTTAAATCATCCACATCTGGTTCGGCAAAGGTTTGCTCACGGCCTTTGTCTTTTTCGTCACGCACTGAGTCGTCTAGTACTTTGCGTTGGTCTTTGCTGAGTTTGACACCGGTACCTACGCAATCCGAGCACCAACCATGTTTGCTGTTGTATGAGAACAATCGCGGATCGAGTTCGGTGTAAGACGTGGCGCACACAGGACATGCGCGCTTGGTGGAATACACATCTAAGCGGCCGATGCTTTGTGTATCAAACCCTGCCACCATCGCTTCACGCAAGCCATCTAATTGGCTCAACACATGTAACACGCCTTTGCCATGCTCAAGCGCTGTAGCGACATAAGCACGCAATTGCGCTTCGTTGGCAGCATTGACCGTCACACTGGCCACAGGCAGTTCTATGGTGTGCTCTTTGAATCTATCGATACGCGGGAAGTTAGTAGTAGGTAAAAAATGACCATCTACGCGCAGATGGGTGAAGCCACGTGGGCGTGCCCAGTCAGCCAACTCTGTGTAAACACCTTTGCGGTTCACTACCAATGGGCTGAGTAAGCCTATATGCTGGCCTTTGAATTCACGCATGAGTTGCGCAACGATGCGCTCTGGCGTTTGTGGCTCAACTGCTGCACCGTCATGCACACAGTGCTGTGTGCCAAGTTTCACAAAAAGCAAACGCAGGAAATGCCAGACCTCTGTGGTGGTGCCCACGGTAGACTTTCTGCCACCACGTGACAAACGCTGCTCAATCGCTACGGTCGGTGGAATACCGTAAACCGCATCCACTTCAGGTCGCCCTGCCGGTTGCACGATGCTACGGGCGTAGGCATTCAAGCTTTCTAAATAACGGCGCTGGCCTTCGTTGAACAAAATATCAAAAGCCAATGTCGATTTGCCTGAGCCCGACACACCAGTAATCACATTGAATTTACCGCGCGGGATATTCACGCTCAGATTTTTGAGATTGTGTTCTTTGGCGTTGACGATTTGAATCGCGTTGATGCGTTTGGCCAAGTACGTGCCTGCATCGTCTTTGACTTTTTTACCAGCACTGGCTTTTATGGCATCCACTGCATATTCGACGCCCATGCTTTCTGAGTAATCGCGGAGTGCTTTGGCAGTATGAGATGTCGGATGTAATCTGACTTCTTCAGGCGTACCTTCGGTCACCAGATGCCCCCCCGCATCGCCACCCTCAGGGCCTAAATCAATCAACCAATCGCTGGCTCGGATGACATCCAAGTTGTGCTCGATCACGATTAGTGAATTGCCGTCTTCCAATAAGCGACGCATTGCACGCATGAGTTTGGCGATATCGTCGAAGTGCAATCCTGTAGTTGGCTCGTCGAATAAAAATAAAACACCTTTTTTAGCCAAGTTCTGCTTGCTAGATGTTTTAGCTTTCGCAGCATCGGCCAAAAATCCAGCCAACTTCAAGCGCTGCGCTTCGCCGCCGCTTAAGGTGGGTACGGGTTGACCCAGCTTCACATAGTCCAAGCCAACATCTACGATGGGCTGCAGAGCGCGAACAACATCTCTGTCGTTGGCAAATATTTCTAATGCTTCGCCAACTGTGAGTTCCAGGACATCAGCGACGTTTAAGAAGACAGTTGGGGAGTCGCAGGAGTAATTGGGGTCTGACCCCAATTGATTCAATTGATTTAATTGGGGTCTGACCCCAATTACTCCAATTACTCCGCTGCGATTTCGTTCAATTCTTATTTCCAATATCTCAGGCCGATAACGCTGCCCATTGCAGTCTTGGCAACGCAAATACACATCGCTGAGGAATTGCATTTCTACGTGTTCGAAGCCGGAGCCACCGCAGGTGGGGCATCTGCCGTCACCACCGTTGAAGCTGAATTTGGATGCGGTGTATCCGCGTTGTTGCGATAGGGGTGCAGTAGCGAATATTTCTCGTACTGCATCCCACGCGCCCACATAGCTTGCTGGGTTAGAGCGTGCAGTTTTACCGATGGGAGATTGGTCTACAAACACGACATCGCTTAAATGGTCTGCACCCAATAGGCGGTCGTGCACGCCGGGCGTTTCGGTGGCTTTTCCGAATTGGCGCAGCAAGGCTGGCGTCAAGATGTCTTGAATCAATGTGGACTTGCCAGAACCGCTGACACCCGTCACGCACACCAAGCGCTGCAAAGGAAACTCGATGGCCAAGTTTTTGAGGTTGTGTTCGCGTGCACCTTCCAATATCAAGCGCGGCGTGTGGTCTGTTACCAAACGCTTTAATCCAAGTCCGATTGTTTTACGCGCGCCTAAATAGGCACCGGTCAAAGTGTCGGCAGATTTCAAGGCTTCTGGCGTTCCATCAAAAACGATAGAACCACCACGCACACCTGGGCCTGGGCCCATATCTAAGATGCGGTCTGCACACAACATAACTGCAGGGTCGTGCTCCACCACCACCAGCGTATTGCCAGCATCACGCAAACGCACCATGGCTTGGTTGATGCGGTTCATATCTCTGGGGTGTAAGCCAATGCTGGGTTCGTCTAGAACAAAGAGCGTGTTTACCAGCGATGTGCCCAATGCTGTTGTGAGGTTGATGCGCTGCACTTCGCCACCACTCAAGGTACGGCTTTGTCGATCAAGCGTTAGATAACCGATGCCAACGTCATTTAAATATTTCAGGCGCGTGCGAATTTCTTCCATCAAAAGATGCAATGCCTGCGCGTCTTGCCCTTGCACATCAATTTGCATGGCATTGAAGAACTTGTGTAATTTGTCAATCGACAAACACATCAAATCATGCAGGCACAAACCCGGCAACGCTTCTAGTTGCTTTCTCGTCCACGCAACACCTTGAGGCATAAAGCGCTGCGATGGTTGCATTACCGCATCTGCATTTTCTTTGGAACCAATGCGCCACAACAAGCTATCTGTTTTCAGACGCGCTCCTGCACACACATGGCATGGTGTGTAACTACGGTACTTAGACAGCAACACGCGGATGTGCATCTTGTAAGACTTGCTCTCCAAGTAGCCAAAGAAGCGCTTGATGCCATACCACTGGTGGTTCCATTTGCCCTTCCACAAAGGCGAACCATCGATGACCCACGCTTGCTGCTCTTTCGATAATTTGTACCAGGGCGTATCGCGCGGAATACCCTCTGCCTCGGCATGGCGCATCAAATCGTCTTGGCATTCTTTCCATGCAGGTGTTTGAATCGTTTTAATCGCACCTGCACGCAAAGTGAGCTTATCGTTCGGAATGACTAAACCATAGTCAACGCCAATCACACGACCAAAGCCACGGCACGTTTCACAAGCACCGACTGCCGAGTTGAACGAGAACATCGACGGTATTGGATTGGTATAAGTGAGATCACTGTCTGGGCAATGGAGACCGGTGGAGAAGCGCCAGATTAAATTGGGGTCAGAACCTAATTTAATTTCGTCTTCGACATACACATTCAACCGCCCACCGCCACGCTTAATGGCCAACTCGATAGCTTCCAAAACACGCGCTTGTTCTGCATTTCCGTTTTTGAATCGATCGGCGACGACGTCTAACAGTTTGCGCGGACCAGTTGGAGTGGCCACTTCACGTTCTGCATGCACGCGGGTAAAACCACTGGCGCTTAGCCATTGCTCTACTTCTTGTGCCGTGGTGTTCGCAGGCAACTCTACGGGGAAGGTGAATATCAAACGCGCTTCGGGTGACAGACTTGCACTTCGCCGTTGCAGTTCTGCATAAATGGTTTGTGGCGTGTCGTGTTGAACGGCTTGCGCGGTTTGACGATCGAATAACTGAGCGCTTCTGGCGACCAATAACTTCAGGTGGTCGTTGATTTCTGTCATCGTGCCCACGGTGGAGCGTGAACTGCGCACAGGATTGGTTTGGTCAATCGCAATCGCTGGTGGGACGCCTTCGACTTTGTCGACGGCAGGCCTGTCCATGCGGTCTAAGAACTGCCTGGCATATGCGCTGAAGGTCTCTACATAGCGCCGCTGTCCCTCGGCATACAAAGTATCGAAGACCAAACTGGACTTGCCCGAACCACTCGGGCCTGTGACCACTGTCAACTCGCCTGTACGAATATCTAGATCGAGGTTTTTAAGGTTGTGCTGGCGTGCGCCGCGGATGCGAATAGTGCCTGACATGGCGGGGCTCTCTGAAGTGTGCCCAATATTCTAGGGAGTCTCACGCGTAGGGGTTGTCAAAGGGGTTTTGCTCATTAATTCAGCAGTTGACAACTTGAAGTGCACAAAGCAAAACGCCACGAACCAAAGTCCGTGGCGTTTGCATCGGGTTAAAAGCTAATGCTTACTTTGCTGTAGAAGCGTCTGACGCTGGAGCAGTCGCAGCTGAGGCCGCTTCTGCTGGGGCGGCGTGCGTGGCATCTTCGCCATGCTTTTCACCGCCCATGTCCAAACTACTACCGCCCTTGAGGATGACAAACATCGCCAAGGCTGCAAAGATCACAAAACCTAGAAAAATTTTCAGCATATCAGTCGTTGGCGTAGATATCCACGTCCTTGGTTTCTTTAACGAACAACATGCCGATCACGAATGTCATACCCGCAATGATGATGGGGTACCACAAGCCGTTGTACATATTGCCCGTTTGCGCCACGATCGCAAAAGCGGTCGTTGGCAGCAAACCACCAAACCAACCGTTACCGATGTGATAAGGCAAAGACATAGAGGTGTAACGGATACGTGTGGGGAACATTTCCACCAACATCGCCGCAATAGGACCATAGACCATGGTGACCAAGATGACCAAGTACGTCAGGATGATCGTGACCTTGACTTTGTCGACCTTCTCGGGATCAGCCTTGGCAGGATAGCCAGCTTCTTTCAAGGCGTCCGCAACAGCTTTCTTGAACTCGGCCGATTTAGCTTTGGCTTCATCACCAGACAAACCTTTAGCGGTGTAGCTAGAGATTTCTGTATCGCCAATTTTGATCATGGCGGGAGTTCCAGCAGTTCCTGCAAGGTTTTCATAGCTCACCGAACTAGAAGCCAATACTTGCTTGGCGATATCGCATGAACTGGTGAACTTCACAGTACCTGTGGGGTTGAACTGGAATGAACATTCAGCGGCATCTGCCGTGACAGTGACTTTGTTCTTTTGTTGCGCTTCGTAGAGGTCTGGGTTAGCAGACTTCGTGAGTGCTTCAAACACAGGGAAGTAAGTCAATACAGCCAACAAGCAACCCAACATGATGATGGGCTTGCGACCGATTTTGTCTGAGAGCGAGCCAAAGACGATGAAGAACGGTGTTCCGATCAACAAAGAGACAGCCACCAAAATATTGGCAGTAGCGCCGTCCACTTTCAATGCCTGCGTCATGAAGAACAAGGCATAGAACTGGCCTGAATACCAAACCACCGCTTGGCCAGCTGTTAAGCCGATCAAAGCCAAGATCACGATCTTGAGGTTTTTCCATTCGCCAAAAGATTCAGACAAAGGCGCCTTAGAGGTTTTGCCTTCTGCTTTCATCTTCGCAAACGCAGGCGATTCATTCATCGATAAACGGATGTAGACCGATACGGCCAACAAAGCGATGGACACGATGAACGGTACACGCCATCCCCAGTCAGCGAATGCTGCTTCGCCGATGGCAGTACGGGTTCCCAAAATCACCATCAACGATAGGAACAATCCTAAAGTTGCAGTGGTTTGAATCCAAGAGGTGTATGCGCCACGTTTGTCGTGGGGTGAGTGTTCTGCCACATAGGTTGCAGCACCACCATACTCGCCACCCAATGCCAAGCCTTGTAGCAAACGCAGAGAAATCAAAATCACAGGCGCTGCCACACCAATGCTGGCGTAGTTAGGCAAGATGCCAACGACGAAGGTCGATAGACCCATGATCAAAATCGTCACCAAGAAGGTGTACTTGCGACCAATCATGTCGCCCAAGCGGCCAAAGAAAATGGCGCCGAAAGGACGGACGATGAAACCAGCAGCAAACGCTAGCAGCGCAAAAATGAAAGCAGAGCCTTCATCCAGTCCGCTGAAGAATTGCTTGGCAATGATGGCTGCTAATGAACCATACAGATAAAAGTCGTACCACTCAAAAACGGTGCCCAAAGAAGAAGCGAAGATAACCTTCTTTTCTTCAGAGGACATGGGACGATTAACGTCTAATGTTGACATGTGTTCTCC
>CANBZB010000126.1 GCA_947373745.1 Burkholderiales bacterium
ATGCTGCCCCGCTACCGCAGAGCCTGTTGCCACAACACTCAGAGCACCTGTGTTGCTGTTCGTGATGTTCAAGGTATTGAAACTGTCTTTGTCTTTAACTGCCGTGAGTGCGTTTTGCAACTCCGTCATCATGAACATAACAGCGGACATGCCGCTCACTTTGGCATCGTTCTTGGCTATCTTGGCATTGATGGCGTTTTCTTGTGGTGCCTTCTCAGCGTCCACCAAATTCTGCGCCAAAGAAGCCACATCCACCCCAGACCCCGCACTCAAAGAAGAAATAATCTTCTGCGCACTTGCCTTATTTGCTGCAGCCAGTTGCGCCGCAGTAGAGGTGGTCGCAGTCGTCCCCGAAGTTGAAGTGGTCGATGAAACTGCGGAAGTAGCCATAGTGAAAAATTAGTCCTAGTGAGGAAGTCGGTTCAATTTCTTAAAACTTGAGCCCATCAATTCATATACTTAAACAAACTCAACTGAGAAATCTTCGCAAAACTGCTCTGCGCAGCCTCCAAAGCCAGTTGGTCTTTGTTCATTTTGGTAATGGCTGAGGTGTAGTCCAAGTCTTCTGCGTCCGACTTGGTGGTCTTCAAACGCAAGGTGATTTCGTCCAACACGCTGTTTTGCATATCGACCACGTTCATGTCTGTACCAATTTGCGCTGTTGCGTCGCTCACGCCTTGCTGCAAGCTGTCGATCTCGGCAATGCCGCGCTGCATATTGGTGTGGTCAGAGTTTTTGACGGCATTAGCCAAGTCATCAATCGCTTGGAAAAACCCGACGCCTGTTTTATGGCCTTTGCCGTCGTCGCGCACAACTTTGACAAACGCGTCAGCGCCAGGCATGTTGAGGTTCATGCGGCGGTTATCGCCCACCGCCACTTTCATACGCGACTCATCGCCTTGGTAAACCACAAGTCCTTTGGAGTCTTTGGCAAATGCGGGAGAACCCACGCGACTACCAGAGAACAAATAATTGCCGTTGGTGTCTTGGGTGTTGGCCAAACTCAGCATTTGGTCTCTGAGCGAGCTAATTTCTAAAGCGATCGACTGGCGATCTGCAGGCGACAAAGTATCACTGGCAGCTTGCACAGCGAGTTCTTTGATGCGCACCATCACATCGCTGGTGTTTTTTAAAACAGTTTCAGATGCTTGCAAACGGGTGTTGACCGTTTTTAAGGTGTTTTGGTAGCCGGCTTGACGCGCGAGTTCTGACTCAAGACGTGTGACCAAAGAGGCTTTGTCCGGCGAGTCGCTAGGCTTCACAATTTGCTTACCTGTTGATAACTGCTCTTGTGTTTTAGCGAGTTCGCCTTGCACATCACCTAACTGCTGGGTAGCACGGTCAAAGTAGAGGGTGGTGGAGATTTTCATAATGTCATGCCTCTATCAACGAATTTGTACGATGGCGTCAAACAAGGTGCCCGATATCTGCAGTGCTTTGGCAGACGCTTGGTAGGCCTGTTGATAACGTATCAACGCGGCGGCCTCTTCGTCCAAATTAACGCCTGATACTTTGTCACGTGCAGCGACCGATTGGTCATGCACCACCGTCAAAGCCTGTTGTGTGATGGTGGCTTGTTGGGCCAAATTACCCACGTTGTTAATTTGGTCAATATAGGTATTGGCCAATGATTTACCGGCGATCACTGGCTTCTTAGCCAAGTCCACCATGTCCAACATATTGATGTTGTTTCCTAAACCATCGTGGTTACCGTCGACTTGAAAGCTGTCACCCACGTTAGGCGCGTGGCTGAGTTTGATTTGCAAGCCTTCGAAGTCGATCAAAGGCTCTAATACATTGGGGTCGTAATGGCGGTCTGCTAACTCAGTACCCGTTTTGGCATCGATGATGGTGTAGCGGTCTGCCTTGGTGAACTTCACCACCAAAGACTGGTTGCGTAAGTTGTCTCGCACGTTCAAGGGCTCACCGGCATAACTTGCAGCGACAGAACTTTTACCTTGCCCCGTGACAAAGACCAGCAAGTCATCCACCGAGCCACCTTCGATATACGCACCCGTGCGCAAACCTGCTTTAGCAAGGTCTGAAGGAGAGCCAGTTCGCACTGGGTCACCATAGGTACCAAATGAGAAGCGGATAGACGATTTATCAGGGTCTGCAGCCAGCTGCAATTTCAAACGCTCTTCTAAGGTGTAGTCGATTGGATCGAGTCCCAAAGCGTTTTGTTCAATGATGCCATTGGCTTTGTTCGCAGGTCCAATAGAAATTGGGTCAGAACCGTTTGGATCGAGGGTGCTCAATACCAAGTCGCCGTATAAGCCAATAGACGCTTTTATGCCAATACTGACATCTTTCGTAGCATTTGGATCTTGGGGATCAATGATGGTTTTGCGTGTGCCGTTGATCTGGTCGACCAAACCCTGTAGCGTAGTAATACCAGACATATCAATAGTCGAGCCATTGATTTCTAGTTTTTTGTTGTAGTCAATATTGGTGCTAAATATATGCAAGTCACGCACCACTTGGTCCATGCGTACTTGGCCGTTGTAAGTGGTGGGAGTAATGCCCAAAGCATTGCCGTCGCCCTGCACGGTTGGTGTAGGGTTGATATTGATAGGCTGACCTGTTGGCACAGCGCTAATCACTAAGTCGCCTTGTTGCACGCTAGCCGTCACGCCAATATTGGCAGTGCTGTTGATAGCGGCCACCAAGGATGTGACGTCTTTAAAACCAGGCGCAACGGTATGGCCATTGATTTTTAAAGGGCGCGTGTAATCCAGTTGTTGTGCGGGTACACGAATATCGTTGAAAACAGTGGCCTTCACACCTGTTTGTGAAGTCAGGCTATTGCTCACCGTCAATTCACCACCTGACTCAAAGCCTGTTGTAGGTGTCAGCACCACATCGCTGATGGAGCGACCTAGCGCATCATGAACTTCCAAATCAATTCCATTGCTGGCTACATTGACAGACAAGTTGTCTGTCAAGTCGGCTGACCGTAGTTGTGTTTGTAAGTCGCTAGCAAGCGCACTCAAATCGTAAGTCAGGTCTAAAGGCTGGATATTAGGTATATCAATAGCCACGCCACCCAATTTGAATGAGAAATCGCTGAATGCAGCTTGTGAAATTTTGATTTGTGAACTGCCATTGACCCATGCAGCGACGTCACTAGGCGACAAAGGTGTGCTGAATTGTGTTTCTAAGGCTGGCATGGTCACGCCGTTGAGCACCGTAGCACCCGCTGGAATTTGAATGCCAGGCTCGCTGTCTGTGATGCGCGAGGTGACAAGCAGAGCGGTTTTGGCTATGGGTGGAGCAGCGACGCCGTTGCGGTCAAACACTTGGGCATAACGCACTTTGGCCATAGCGCCGTAAAAAACGTCCATGCCACGGTAACCGTCTTTGTTGGATTTATTGAGATACGCGTCGCTGTAGTTGGAGTCAGGCACAAACCCGTTTTCGGTTTTGAGGATTTGCGCTTTTTCTGTCTCAGACAGGGTTTGACCCAAAAGCTGACGGCCATCGCGGGTCAGCACTTGCAATTGCTGGCCTGGCTTGGCGTCATCTAAAAAGAAAGTGGCTTTAACCCCTGCGGCCAATGTGGTGACAGGTGCCATGACTCTGGCACCTTCGACCTTGATGGTCACACCGGCTGTAGGGTTGGGGTTGTTGACCAACGAGGTATTGCTGATAGCCAAAGGCACGGGCGATGGACTGAAGGTCACACTCGCGCGGGTATTACTCGAGTTAGTCTGGTCTTCTGTGACGCGAAACTGCGCAGCAGTGGCTACGCGCATCGCGTCGTTCAAGGCAACACGGATACCCGCCGCTTCATTGGCGGCGGTTGGATCTAAAGAAAAAAGCGGGTTGCCGGTTTGACCATAACCATCAATACCATTGGTTTGAATGGTGTTGGTTTCATTCACCAAGGTTTTGGCAAGAAAGTTCAAACTCTTTTGTGCAGGCTCCAGCACTTGGCTGATAAAGGTTTGCAAACCACCCAATTGGCCGCCACTGGCTGAGGCCAATGATTCGCTATTGCCATAGGGGTCTAACAACAATTCCATCTTGCCTGGCACCGATGTGTCGATACCAATAGGGCGCGATTTCATCCCGCTGACCACAATGCCTTGCGTAGCGGTACTACCCAGCGCAACGTTCACGGAGCCATTGGTATTGAAGCTGGCTTTGATACGCACCAAATCCGAAAGTTGGCGCAAGATCAAATCTCGGCGATCTAAGATTTCTGCGGACTGGCCTTCTTCAGTGGCTGAACTCGCCATGTTTTGGTTAACCAAGGCCAATTGGCTGGTTAAGGTGTTAATTTGTTTGGTGGTGCTCTCCAGCGCTTGGGTGGTCTCTGTCCCCACTAAGCCTAATTGGCCCGACAACTCAGCAAAGCGAGAGCTCACACCCTCTGAGCCTCTTAAGAACGAGCTGCGTAAAACAGATGAAGCAGGGTCAGCTGACAAGGCATTGGCTGCACCAAAAAAGTCATCAAGCGCAGAGCTCAAGCCCACACTCTTGTCGCCCATGATGTCCATCACCCGCTTGGTGTAATCGACCATGGGTTTTTGGCTAGACAAGTCGCTGGTGCTGTTGCGTAAATTAGATTCTGCAAATGCATCGAACTGGCGCTTGACAGCCTCTAAGGCCACACCCGTTCCGAAGAACATATTGGCGGCTTTAGTAGGCGCTGTGTCTTTCAACACCACGTCTTGGCGTGAATAGCCTTCGGTGTTGACGTTGGCAATGTTGTTACTCACCGTGCCCAAAGCACGTTGGTAAGACGCTACCGCGTTACTGGCAATGCCAATGATGTCACTCATGAGCCGCCTCCATTGATCTTGAAGGTCTTAGGCTCCATCGACAAGGGTTTGATCTTGTCGACTGTCAGCGGTATCGATTTACCCATATTGCGTTGCAAGGGCATCGCGGTTAATTCTGGGTGCAATGGCATGCCTTGTTGTTGGCGTGCGCTGAGTACGTCAGCTGCAGTAGGCGTCGCAATTTGTTGCTTCACGGCTTTGGCCATGAAGTCAGCAACGCCCATGGCGCCACGCTTGGCCATTTGTACCGAAATTTCTTTGTCAAACATGTTCTCGAAGGTGTCCATACCGCTGGACTGGTTCTCTTCGTCTTTCATGCTGGCTTCGCGCATGGACTTCATCATCATTTGGATGAAAAGACCTTCAAACTGCTGCGCAGATTCTTTCAGCGCTTTGTCTTGGTTTTGTTGCGCTTGTCCACGCAACTCGCCCAAGCCCGAAAAGTCCAAATAGGACTTGGCGGTGGAGGTGTTGTCGATGGAGTTGCTCATGGTGCGCTCTTAGATGATGACCAACTCGGCGCGCAAGCTTCCAGAGCTCTTCAAAGCTTCCAAGATCGCGATCAATGCAGACGGTGTAGCGCCAATTTGGTTCACCGCATCGACAATCTGACGCAGTTCTACACCAGGCTGAAACAAGAACATCGGCTTGTTAGGTTCGCCCACATCAATCGTGGCGTTTTGTACTTCAGTGGTTTGACCACCGGCCAACATATTGGGTTGCGATACTTCATTGGTAGCTGTAATCGCCACCGAGATCGTGCCGTGTGACACAGCAGCTGCAGTGACGCGTACAGAGCGGTTAATCACGACAGTGCCCGTGCGTGAGTTGATGACCACACGTGCTGGGGGTTCACCTGGTGTGACCTCTAAAGCTTCAATCATGCTCATAAATGACACACGTTGATTCAAGTTTTTAGGAGCTCGTACCGATACCGATACACCATCCAAGGCTTGTGCAAGATCGCCGCCAAATTTTTTATTGATCGCGTTGACGATAGCAGTAGTCGTAGAAAAATCGTTTTCACGGATGTTGAAGATCACGTTCTCTGATGTTTCAAACGGGGTATCCACAATGCGCTCAACAATCGCGCCACCTGGAATACGTCCAGATGTGGGGACACCAATCGACACTTTGGATCCTGCGGCATTGGCATCTATACCAGTCACAGTCAATGCGCCTTGCGCAAGTGCGTAAATTTCACCATCTACACCGCGCATCGCTGTCATGATCAAACTTCCACCACGCAAATTGGTAGCTTTACCAATGGCAGACACATTGATATCGATGCGTTGACCTGGCTTGGCAAAACCAGGCAAGTCCGCAGTGACCAGCACAGCGGCAGTATTTTTAATATCGATACGCGCAGCGGTGGCTGCAGTTTCAAAGTCAGTCAAAGGGCC
>CANBZB010000127.1 GCA_947373745.1 Burkholderiales bacterium
ATAAAAAAAGCCACGGTGTAGATGCCTTGTCTGGGCAAATCAATAGGCTGATTAAATAAATGCAAGTCCTGCGGATCGACCATCGCAAAAACAGCCATCTCCATGACGCCTGCCATCAAGAATGACGGCCACAAAATAAACATCCAATACTTTGTCATCATCATGGCTTGTCGCCTCCAACACCTGGTGGCGGCGTTATGACATGGTTACGCGTTTCCAAGGCGGGGGCCAACTGCAAGGCTTTTTGTTCCGCCAATGTTTTGTTGATATTCAATCCCCGGCGGTAATAGTCTTGGGCCAAAACAGGATCAGGGTGGCGAATCGCAATATAGGCCGTCACAAAACACGCCACTACAACAAGCATGGGCCCCGCGATGACTAACCACACATGGCCATAACTCCACCAAGGTAATGATGGCTGCATGTTGGTAGCTTGAGTTTGCATAAATTACCTCGGAACGATGAAAACAGATTTTTCAACAAGATAGTCACGCGTATTGGCTGCTTGTATTTCAAATTGAATCGGGTGGGAACCCGCAGGCGATGAACCGTATGGAATATCTGCCCGCACAACTACCCAACGTGACTGCGCAGGCGCCACCACCACATCGGTTTGTGTTTCTATTTTTATATTGGGTAGTCCTTGGACTTTCAATTGGTAAGTTTGTTCTTGCTCGGAAGCATTCATGATTTGCAGGCGGTACACATTTTCCAAAGTGCCTTCTTCGGTAATCCTAGACAGGGTGGAACGATCACGTACCACATCTACTTTAAAGGGTGTGCGCAAACCCAGCGAGACCAATAAACCAAGAACAATCGCCAATAAGACCATCGTATAAATTTGCACACGTGGGCGCATCACACGTTGCCATATTTCTCGCGTGCTCCAGTTATTCTTCATGGCGTTTTGCGTGGTGTAACGTACCAAGCCTTTTGCGTAGCCCATTTTGTCCATGACGTTGTCGCAGACATCGGCGCAGGCTCCACAGCCTATGCACTCGTATTGCAAGCCTTTTCGAATATCGATACCTGTGGGACACACTTGCACACACAGGGTGCAATCTATGCAAGCGCCTAGGTGCGCAGCGGCGGGGTCCGCATGGTGTGAACGACCGCCCCGTGGCTCTCCACGCTTTTCGTCATAGGTGACGATCAAGGTGTCATGGTCAAACATAGCACTTTGAAAACGCGCATAGGGACACATGTATTTGCAAACTTGCTCGCGCATAAAGCCAGCATTGCCATAGGTTGCAAACCCATAGAAGAAGACCCAAAACAATTCCCAACCACCCATGGTGGTGTGGAAGAACTCCATACCAAGCACACGTATGGGCGTGAAGTAACCCACAAAAGTAAAGCCCGTCCAAATCGACAAGCTAATCCACAAGAAATGTTTGTACCATTTCTTCACTAATTTTTCGAGCGAGAAATTAGCGTCATCTAATCGAATACGTGCTGATCGATCACCTTCTACTTTGCGCTCTATCCATAAAAATATTTCGCTATAAACAGTTTGGGGGCAGGCATATCCACACCACAAGCGTCCGGCAACAGCGGTAAACAAAAACAGTGACAGCGCGCTGACAACTAGCAAACCCGTCAAATAGATAAAGTCTTGTGGATACAGCACTAGACCAAAGATATAAAACCGCCTAGACGCTAAATCAAACAAAACCGCTTGGCGCGTACCCCACTCCATCCACGGCAAGCCATAGAAAATAACTTGCGTGATGGCAACAAAAACCCAACGCCAATAGGCAAAGACGCCTTCTACTGAGCGGGGATAAATTTTCTTGGATGCCGCATACAGCGACACCAAGGTTTCTTCTTTGGACAAATTATTTCGCTACAGGTTTGTTAGTGAAGCCCCACACATAGGCAGTCAACACATGGATTTGCGAAGGTGTTAAACGCCCTTCTTGTGCAGGCATTTGGTTGATTTTTCCAGCATTGACCATAGCCACAATAGCCTCTTCACCCCAACCGTGTAACCAAATTTTGTCGGTCAAATTGGCTGAGCCCAAAGCCTGATTGCCTTTGCCATCTGCCCCATGGCAAGCCGCACATGCACCAAACTTGGCTTGACCCAAAGCTGCGCGCACTGAATCATGCGGGCTGCCAGACAAGCTCAGCACATAGTGCGACACATTTCGCACATCGTCAGGAGTGCCAACTGCTGCAGCCATAGGCGGCATTTGTCCTATGCGTCCTTTGGTAATGGTTTCATTGATCTTGTCAGGACTGCCACCATGCAACCAGTCTTTGTCGGCGAGGTTGGGAAATCCTTTGGAGCCTCTTGCATCAGAGCCATGGCATTGCGAGCAGTTGTTCATGAACAAGCGCTCTCCCACGGCCATTGCTTTAGGGTCACCCGCCAATTGCTCTGGTGTTTGTGCATCAAACGCTGCGTAGATAGGCTCCAGGGCTTTATTCGCTTGGGCGATTTCTTGGTCGTATTCGTTTTGCGACGTCCAACCCAGTTGCCCACCAAAACTACCTAAACCCGGATAGGCGATGTAATAAAACACAGCAAACACCATCGTCAAAATAAACAGCCACAACCACCAACGGGGTAGCGGATTGTTCATTTCTTGCAATGTTTCATCCCACACGTGACCCGTAGTCAGGTCATCTGGATCATGCACTTGCACTTTGACTTGCGACGAGAACCACAGCAAAAGAGCGCAATAGACAATGCCAAGCACCGAGACAACGGCGACAAAGATCGACCAATAGTTGCTTGTGAAATCACTCATGGTTTAATTCCTTTGAGAGGGTGTTGGACCTTCATCTAGGTCCAAAGGAAGCCGCGCAGCCTCCTCAAAATCTTGCTTATTGCGCTTAGAAAAAGCCCATACCAAGATGCCGATAAAAACAGCAAATGAGAGGACTGTGGTCAGGGCGCGTAGGTCATTGATATCCATACATCACCTCTTTATTTCAAAGCCAGTCCGAGCATCTGCAAGTAAGCAATCAGCGCTTGCATTTCGGTTTTTCCAGATACATCTTCGACCGACTTGGTGATCTCTTGGTCGCTGTAGGGAACACCGACTTTGCGCAGCGCAGCCATGTGCGCAGGCATTTCATCAGCGTCCACCGTATTCTTCAGCAACCAAGGATAGGCAGGCATATTAGATTCGGGCACCAAATCCCGTGGATTATTCAAATGGGTGGTGTGCCATTCATCACTGTATTTGCCACCTACACGGGCTAAGTCTGGACCTGTGCGCTTACTGCCCCACTGGAAGGGATGGTCATAGACTGACTCACCTGCCACGGAGTAATGGCCGTAACGCAAAGTCTCTGCACGGAAGGGACGAATCATTTGTGAGTGGCAGTTGTAACAACCTTCACGCACATAAATATCGCGACCCGCGAGTTGCAAAGCTGTATAGGGCAAAACGCCCGTCACAGGTTCAGTTGTCGATTTTTGGAAAAACAAAGGCACGATTTCTACCAAGCCGCCGAATGCGACAGAGATCAAAATCAATACGATCATCAATAAATTGCTGGTCTCTACACGCGCGTGCGAAAAACCTTTGGATTGTTCGTCTGACATCAATAACTCCTTAGGCGTGCGCTGGGGCGGGAATAGACACTAATGGTGCTTCACCTTGCAAGGCTGTTTTGATCACATTCCACAACATGATCAACATGCCTCCTAGATAGAGCAAGCCACCTGCAAAACGGATGACATAGAAGGGATAGGTGGCTTTGACGGACTCGACAAAGGTGTAAGTCAAAGTACCGTCTTCATTGATAGCGCGCCACATCAAACCTTGCATCACACCCGCAATCCACATTGCAGCGATGTAGAGCACGATGCCAATCGTTGCCATCCAAAAGTGCAACTCAATCGCAGGCACGCTGTACATTTTTTTCTGGCCAAATAATTTGGGTACCAAGAAGTACAAGGAACCCATCGAGACCAAGCCGACCCAACCCAAGGCACCGGAGTGCACATGGCCAACCGTCCAGTCGGTGTAGTGGCTCAAAGCGTTTACCGTCTTGATCGCCATCATCGGACCTTCGAAAGTCGACATGCCGTAGAACGACAAAGACACGATCAAGAAACGCAACACAGGATCGTCGCGCAATTTATGCCACGCGCCAGACAGCGTCATGATGCCGTTGATCATGCCGCCCCAACTAGGCGCCAACAACACCAACGAGAAAACCATGCCCAATGACTGTGTCCAATCTGGCAATGCGGTGTAGTGCAAGTGGTGAGGACCTGCCCACATATAGGTGAAGATCAAAGCCCAAAAGTGCACGATGGACAAGCGATACGAATACACAGGGCGCTCGGCTTGTTTAGGAATGAAGTAATACATCATGCCCAAGAAACCAGCGGTCAAAAAGAAACCGACTGCATTGTGTCCATACCACCACTGAATCATCGCGTCTTGTGCACCAGCATAGGCAGAGTAAGACTTCATCCAGCCTGCGGGAATCGCAGCGCTGTTGACAATGTGTAACAACGCCACGGCAATGATGAAAGCGCCAAAGAACCAGTTCGCGACGTAAATGTGTTTGACCTTGCGAATGCCTAAGGTGCCAAAGAAAACAATGGCATAAGACACCCAAACGACAGCGATCAAAATATCGATAGGCCATTCGAGTTCTGCATATTCCTTACCTTGGGTATAGCCCAAGGGCAGACTGATGGCGGCCGCCAAAATGACCAGCTGCCAGCCCCAAAACGTGACGGCTGCCAGCTTAGGCAAAAACAAAGCGGTATGGCACGTGCGTTGCACCACGTAGTAACTGGTGGCAAACAATGCACAGCCACCGAAAGCAAAAATTACCGCATTGGTATGCAAGGGGCGTAGGCGGCCATAGGTAAGCCATGGGATGCCGAAATTCAATTCTGGCCAAGCTAGTTGGGATGCGATTACCACGCCCACCAACATGCCAACCACACCCCATACGACTGCCATGATAGAAAACTGGCGTACCACGGTGTCGCTGTAAACGGCTTGATCTGTTTGGTTCATCTGTCACCTTTCATTTACACAAATTGTCTCGAATCGTGCGAATGCGTTCTTTGACATAAGTCAATCGTCACGCAATATGCGCTCCGCTTCCTGCTCTAAATCTTCAAATTGCCCTCTGTCGACAGCCCACCACAGCCCTACCAAGATGGCCAAGACCAATAAAACAGACAAGGGAATTAACAGATACAAACTGTCCATCGTCAGTTCCTTGTCAGGAATGAGAGGCGCAAGGCATTGAGAACCACACCCAACGAACTCAATGCCATGCCTAAACCAGCCAACCAAGCAGGCAGCAAACCCATCACGGCCAAAGGAACGCAGACGGCGTTATAGACCGCAGCCCACGCCAAGTTTTGTTTGACGATGGTGAGTGTGCGGTGCGCCATGTAGATGCTGTGCACCACGGTCATCAAACTGTCGCCCATCACCACCAAATCGGCTTTCGACTGCGCCAGAGGCACCGCATGACCAAATGCCATAGAGACGTGCGCGGCAGACAGCACAGGGCCATCGTTAAGCCCATCCCCCACCATAGCGACGTGCGCACCTTGGGCTTGCAGAGCTTGTAATTTTTGAAGCTTGTCTTTCGGCGTGCACAAACCTTGGGAATGTTCTATTTTCAATTGCTTGGCAGCGAGTTGCACTGCCTCATGCTGATCGCCTGATAACAACCACACATCAATCCCAGATTTTTTGAGCAATTCCACTGTTTCTGCAGCGTCTGGTCTTATGTCTTCAGCAAACTTCCAGCTACCTAACCATGCGGTATCGCTACACAGGTGTACCTGCGCGCTGAGTGCTTCCGGCGGAACTGCTTTGTTGTCAAACTTACAAAACTTCAAAGAGCCCAAGCGTAATTTTTTACCTGCCATCTGCCCTTCAACGCCTTGGCCCATGAACTCTAAAACCAGTTCTGCTGTTTCATGCGACACAGCACCAGTCGTTTCAAAAGCCAATTGAATCGCACGTGAATAAGGGTGCAAAGAATGCTTGGCCAATGTGGCAGCCCAGGCCAATACGTTTTCTGCCGATTCATCTTGCGCTGTCCATGACTGCGTGATGCGCTGCGCATCGCGGGTCAGCGTACCTGTCTTGTCAAAAATCAAGGTATCGACTTCAGCCAATGCCTCTAAGGCTTGCAAGTGACGCACCAA
>CANBZB010000128.1 GCA_947373745.1 Burkholderiales bacterium
AAGCAGGCGGAAAAATCACCCGAGAAGCTGGCCCTGTCGCTGGCGGCACGGCTGTGATCGCCTTCGTACAAGACCCAGACGGTTACAAAATTGAGTTGATTGAACGCGATTTTTGAGAGCGCCAAAGGGTATTTCCTTACCAAGTAGCGCCTCAAAAAGATGTCTACTTTAGTGTCTTTATCGGGTACGCAAGCTGCATTGCGTAAGCCCTAAAAACCATATTTTTTCGTCCCAGGAGACCATTTCTCATGCAAACCCATCTCACCGTCAACGGCAAGTCAGTCACTGTTGAGGCGGCACCCAATACTTTGTTGGTGCAAGCCTTGCGTGAACACCTCCACCTCACCGGCACCCATGTGGGTTGCGACACCGCCCAGTGCGGCGCTTGCACCGTCATCGTCAATGGCGACGCGGTGAAATCTTGCAATATGTTGTTGGCCCAAGCAGCCGACGCACAAATTACCACCATCGAAGGCTTGGCCAAGCCCGACGGCACCATGCACCCCATGCAAGCCGCCTTCAAAGAGTGCCATGGACTGCAATGCGGTTTCTGCACCCCTGGCATGGTGTTGAGCGCCGTCGACCTCTGCAAAAAACACCCCAATGCCAGCGAGCAGGAAATTCGTGAACAACTTGAAGGCAACCTCTGCCGTTGCACGGGTTACCAAAACATTGTCAAAGCGGTGCAGCACGGCGCTGCTGCCATGAAGTCCTAAACCAAAAAAATATTCAGGAGACAAACCATGGGTGCATCTGACTTTTCCAAACTCCCCCACATTGGGGAATCCCTGCGTCGCAAGGAAGACTACCGTTTCTTGACGGGCGCCGGCCAATACACCGACGACGTGCAAATGGCCAATATGACGCACGCCTACTTTGTGCGTTCACCCCACGCCCATGCCCACATCAAATCGATCGACATAAAAGCTGCTTTGGCGGCTCCGGGCGTGATCGGTATTTTTGATGGCCAAGACGTCGCAGGCGACAGCATCAATGGCTTGCCTTGCGGTTGGTTGATCACCGACACCAGCGGCCAACCGATGAAGGAACCGGCCCACCCTATCCTGGCCCAAGGCAAGGTGCGCTATGTTGGCGACCACGTCGCCATGGTGGTGGCTGAAACACTCGAGCAAGCACGCAATGCCGCAGAGTTGGTCCATGTCGATTACGACGTTTTGCCAGCGGTCGTGGATGTGCGCGACGCCGCCAAAGCCACTGCTTTGCACGAAGTCGCTCCTGACAACCATTGCTACAAATGGGCGATCGGTGACAAAGCCCAAGTAGACGCCGCATTTGCCAAAGCAGCGCACATCACCAAACTCGACTTGATCAACAACCGCTTGGTGCCCAACCCGATGGAGCCGCGCGCTGCGATTGGTTCTTACAGCCGCGCCAACGACGAATACACCTTGTATGTGTCCAACCAAAATCCGCACGTCGAGCGCTTGCTGATGACCGCTTTTGTGATGGGCTTGCCCGAGCACAAAGTGCGCGTGATCGCACCCGATGTCGGCGGTGGCTTTGGCGCCAAGATTTATCTCTACGCCGAAGACGTGTGCCTGACTTGGGCATCCAAGAAACTCAACCGCAACATCCGCTGGACCTGCGATCGTTCCGAAGCTTTTCTGTCAGACGCCCATGGCCGCGACCATGCCAGCCACGCCGAAATGGCCATGGACAAAGACGGACATTTCTTGGCATTAAAGGTACACACCAACGCCAACTTAGGCGCCTATCTGTCAACCTTCTCTACAGCCGTGCCGACCATTTTGTACGCCACACTTTTGGCTGGCCAGTACAGCACACCGCAGGTGTATGTCGAAGTCGATGCATGGTTCACCAACACTGCTCCCGTCGATGCGTACCGAGGCGCAGGGCGCCCAGAAGCCACTTACTTGCTAGAGCGTTTGGTCAGCCGCGCGGCTTGGGAAACCGGCCTAGGCCAAGACGAAATTCGCAAACGCAATTTCATCAATGCCTTCCCCTACCAAACCCCAGTGGCTTTGCAATACGACACAGGCGACTTCCACGCGTGCATGAACGAGGCACAAAAACTGGCAGATTCAGCGGGCTTTGAAAAGCGCAAAACCGCCAGTGCGGCTAAAGGCTTGTTGCGCGGCATCGGTTATTCGAGCTACATCGAAGCCTGTGGCATTGCCCCTAGCAATATCGCTGGTGCATTGGGCGCGCGCGCAGGCTTGTTTGAATGCGGCGAAATTCGCGTGCACCCCACTGGTAGCGTGACGGTATTCACCGGTTCGCACAGCCATGGACAAGGCCACGAAACCACATTTGCGCAAGTAGTCGCAGCACGTTTGGGCATACCAGTAGAAAACGTCGATATCGTCCACGGCGACACCGGCCGCGTGCCTTTCGGCATGGGCACCTACGGTTCGCGTTCTATCTCGGTGGGTGGCGCGGCCATCATGAAGGCCTTGGACAAAATTGAATCGAAAGCGAAAAAAATCGCTGCCCATTTGATGGAAGCCGCTGACACCGACATCGAATTCGCCAACGGCGAGTTCTCTGTCAAAGGCACGGACAAAAAAATTCCGTTCGGCCAAGTGGCACTCACCGCCTATGTGCCGCACAACTACCCACTCGACAAACTCGAGCCTGGCTTGAACGAAACCGCGTTCTATGACCCGACCAACTTCACTTTCCCAGCAGGCACTTACATCGCTGAGGTGGAAGTCAACCCCAACACGGGCGAAGTGAAGTTAGACCGCTTCACGGCAGTGGACGACTTTGGCACCATCATCAACCCGATGATTGTCGAAGGCCAAGTCCACGGTGGTTTGGTCCAAGGTATCGGTCAAGCTTTGATGGAGCGTTGCGTGTACGACCGCGAAACCGGCCAGTTGCTCACAGGCTCGTTCATGGACTACGCCATGCCACGTGCGGATGACTTCCCAGAGTTCAAGATTGGCCATGTCTGCACGCCTTGCACCCACAATCCCTTGGGCACCAAAGGTTGTGGCGAAGCTGGCGCGATTGGCTCACCCCCTGCGGTCATCAACGCCGTCCTTGACGCATTGGCTCCGTTAGGCGTCAAAGATTTGGATATGCCAGCCTCCCCCCACCGTGTGTGGGAAGCGATTCAGGCGGCCCACGCTTAAACAAAATTAGAAGGAATCAGATATGTACGCATTTACCTACGAACGCCCCTCCGCCACCGCGGACGCCGCCAAACTCGTCAAAACTGGTGGCCAAGCATTGGCGGGTGGCCAAACCCTGTTGGCCTCGATGAAGCAACGCCTGATGCAGCCAGAACAGCTGGTCGACTTGGGCAAGATTGCTGAACTCAAAGGCATCAAAAAAGACGGCAACAACATCGTCATCGGCGCCATGGTGCGCCACCAAGATGTTGAGAACAATGCTGATGTGAAAAAGCACATCCCTGCACTCGCAGCCTTAGCCGCTGGCATTGGCGACAAGCAAGTGCGCGCCATGGGCACCATGGGTGGCTCGGTCGCCAACAACGACCCTGCCGCTTGTTACCCCAGCGCGGTGATGGCTTTGGGTGCGACCATCCACACCAACCAACGCACGATTGCAGCGGACAAGTTTTTTCAGGGCATGTATGCCACGGCACTCGAAGCGGGTGAGCTCATCACGGCCATCAGCTTTCCGATCCCTAAGCGCGCGGCCTATGCCAAGTTCAAACAACCTGCCTCGCGCTTTGCTTTGGTCGGTGTGTTTGTGGCGGACACCGGTAACGGTGTGCACGTCGCGGTCACGGGCGCTGGCAACGGCGTTTTCCGCCACGCGGGGCTTGAAGCTGCGTTGAGCAAGAGCTTTACCCCACAAGCGGCGGAAGGCGTAAGCATTGATGCCAGCAACCTCAACGGTGACTTGCATGCCTCTGCGGCCTATCGCGCCCACTTGATCAAAGTACAAACCCAACGCGCGGTACAACAGGCGATCGGATGAGCGCAAGCCCTGCGTTAAATTCCATCGATGAAGTGATCCACGCCCTAGCGGGCGTGGGCTATGCAGCAGAACGGCGGCTAGCAACCGCCGTTTTTTTGAGTCTTAGGCTGCAACGTCCTTTGTTACTCGAAGGCGAGCCTGGCGTCGGTAAAACCGAACTTGCCAAAGCCTTGGCCAAAGTCTTGGCGCGTCCTCTCATTCGGTTGCAGTGCTACGACGGCATGGAGCAACGCGAAGCCTTGTACGAATGGAACCATGCTGCGCAACTCTTGCACATGCGTGCTGCGCAGTCGCGCACCGATACCGATGCGGTGGAGCAAGAGGTTTACCAGGAAAAATATTTGATCCGTCGTCCTCTCTTGCAAGCCTTGCAAGCGCCAGCCCCTGGTGCGGTCTTGTTGATCGACGAGGTGGATCGTGCGGACGAGCCTTTTGAAGCTTTTCTGCTGGAGTATTTGGGCGAATACCAAGTCACCATCCCCGAACTCGGTACCCAACGCGCCACGGCCATGCCCGTCACCATTTTGACCAGCAACCGCACGCGTGACTTGCACGACGCGGTGAAACGTCGTTGCTTGTTCCACTGGATGGATTACCCCGAGCGCGAGCGGGAACTCGCGATCGTGCGCGCCCAAGTGCCAGAAGCGGGTGAAGCATTGGCCAACCAGATTGCCACCTTTGTAGGACGCTTACGCAGCCAACCTTTTGCCAGCGCGTTTCAACGCGGCCCTGGCATTGCAGAAAGTGTGGAATGGGCCAAAGCCTTGGTCTCGCTCAACACCTTGGAGTTGGACCCCGAAGTCATCCACGACACCGCGGGCATCTTGTTCAAACAACGCGAAGACGTGGCGGCATTGGCGCCATTGGTCAACGACTTGTTGACCCCTGAAGAAACTACGTAAACCCCGTTAGAAGTCATGCAACTCGGTGACATACGCAGCGGCAAGATGGCCGACAACCTCACGGGCTTTGCCCGCGCCTTGCGCCGTGCGGGCGTGCCTGTGGATAGCGCGCGTATGGCCTTGGCCACCACCTCCCTGCTAGAGGTGGGCATTGCGCGCAAAGACGATGTGCGTCATGCGCTAGAAGCCGTGTTTGTCAGCCGCGCACAAGACCGTGAAGTGTTTGGGCAATTGTTTGAGGCGTACTTTCGCAATCCAGAAATTGCGCAGAAATTACTCTCGCAAATGTTGCCCAAAGCGGAAGGTGCGATGCCGCCGCCCAAACGCCGCGCTCGGGTGCAAGAAGCGCTCACTGCTGTGCACAAAGCTGCAGACACCGAGAAGAAAAAAGACATAGAGCTCGACCTAGACGCTGCCATGACAGCGAGCGACAACGAACGCTTACGCCATGCCGACTTTCAAAGCTTGAGCGCCAGCGAATTTCAATTGGTCGAGCGTTTGGCCAAGCAAGTGCCGTTGGATTTACCCACTATCTTGGGTCGGCGTGTGGGTAGCCATACGCGTGGCCAAAGACTGGACTGGTCGCGCGCTTTGCGTGACACACAGCGCTTTGGTGGTGAATTGTTGTATCTGCCTCGGTTACGTCGTAAGCCACAGCCCTTGCCCTTGCTGGTTTTGGTAGATGTATCCGGTCCAATGGAGCGTTACGCCCGCTTGATGCTCGCCTTTTTGCATCAGGCCACACGCACATCTCCGCGTGCGGTGTTCGCTTTTGGCACGCATTTGACCGATTTGCGCCCTGCTTTCAAACTGCGTGACAGCGACGAGATGCTCGAACTCGTCAACGCCACGGTCGACGACTTTGCCGGTGGCACCCGTTTAGGCGACGCTTTGGGCGAACTGCAACGCGACCACAAACGCCTGTTGGTGGGCAGACGCACTGTCGT
>CANBZB010000129.1 GCA_947373745.1 Burkholderiales bacterium
GATGACTACGTCTTCCGCGCCCAGACTCGATGCTTGGGTGATGGGTGTGAATTCTTTTGCTGCGCGTTGCAACAAGGCTTGTGTCTCTGCCAATTTCTCTGCAAAGTTACTGCTTGCACGTGCATTTAATTCAATAGCACTCATGCCACCTCCTTTGCGAAGTGCGGTTGCGGATGCACCGCGTCACCTTGATAAAACGACGGGTAATGCGACAGAAGTTTTTTGCCATGCTCGGCATTTTGGTCATCGCGTAACACCACACTTGAAAAACCGCTGCGTCGCATTTGTACCAATTGGTCGATCAACACATCGCCGTGGGCGCGGATGTCACCTGTAAAGCCACGACGGCGCAAGATGAAAGCTTGGCTGAAAGCACGGCCATCGGTGAACTTAGGAAAGTGCAAATCAATACGCTGCACATTGTCTAGAGCCACTGTGTGCGCGTCTGCATCATTGGCTAAGACGAGACCCGCCGTGGCGGCGTTGTGTTCGGTGGATGAAATAAATTGCAGTGACATATCTAACCCTATTTCAAACTGCTGCGCGCGCAGTGGTGTGGCGAGCTGCATTGGCTGCTACCTTGAAGGTCTCAAAGCCTACGCGCTCTAAGGTACGGGCAAAATGTTCTCCGCCTATGCGGTTTTTTGTGTAGACATCTAAAACCGCTTCAATCACGTCAACAACTTCATTGGCTGCAAATGAAGGCCCGACTACTTTCCCTGCTTTTGCATCGCCATTTAGAGAAGAGCCGTCTGATCCTCCTAAAGTGACTTGGTACCACTCCTGGCCGTCTTTATCGACACCCAAAATACCAATGTGTCCACTGTGGTGGTGTCCGCAGGAGTTGATGCAACCGCTGATGTGCAGGTCGATCTCGCCTAAGTCAAACAATTCGTCGAGGTCTTGGTAACGCTGTGTGATAGCGGCTGCGATAGGTAAAGAACGTGCATTCGCCAAAGCGCAATAGTCGCCACCCGGGCAAGCAATCATGTCGGTGAGTAAATGCACATTGGGCGCAGCAAACCCTGCTGCACGTGCGGCTTGCCAAAGGCTTGCGAGTTGGTCGACGCGCACCCACGGTAGCACTAAGTTTTGGTCATGGTTGACGCGTACTTCGCTCGCACTGAATGTCTCTGCCAAAGCGGCTGCCGTATCAAGTTGATCGGCCGTTGCATCACCCGGGGCTTGGCCTAAGCGTTTGAATGACAAGGTGACAACGCGCAATCCGGGGTTTTGGTGGCTGGTGACGTTTTGTTGCAACCAGCGTGCAAATGCTTTGTCATTGCGCGCTTGGGTGAGTAGCGATTGTTCTGCTTCACGTTGCGCGGCTTCGCTGACAACATCGACGGGTGGTGCCACAAAGCAGGCACGCACGCGTTCGAGTTCATGGTCTGGAATGGTGTGGTGGGCGCCGTCATGCAATATGCGCTGGTATTCGGCTTCTACTTCGTCGAAATAAACCTGCCCTTGGGCTTTCACCAATATCTTGATGCGCGCTTTGTAGATGTTGTCGCGACGGCCCCAAGCGTTGTAGACGCGCACAACGGCTTCCAAGTAATTAATGATTTGGTTCCAGGGTAAAAACTCGCGGATCACAGAACCTGTGATGGGTGTGCGGCCCATGCCGCCACCCACCAATACCTGAAAACCCACTTCACCCATCTCATTGCGCAAGACACGCAAACCGACGTCATGCCATGCAATGGCAGCGCGGTCTTCCACCGAGCCAGTCATAGCGATTTTGAATTTGCGTGGGAGGTACGCGAACTCAGGATGCAAGGTGCTCCATTGACGCAGTATTTCGGCGTAAGGGCGGGGGTCGACCGCTTCGTCTACCGCGATGCCAGCGCGCTCGTCGGTGGTGATGTTGCGAATGCAGTTGCCGCTGGTTTGAATGCCGTGCAGATTGGCAGTGGCCAGCAGGTCCATCACATCGGCGCTTTTTTCTAGCGGAATCCAGTTGAACTGCACGTTATGGCGCGTCGTGAAGTGGCCGTAGTTGGTGGTCAGAGGTGGCGCAGAGATGCCGCCGATCTTGTCTTGCTCGCTTTGTGCATGTTGGATGAGTTCAGGCGATGGGGTGTCGTAGTCGCGGGCGATTTTGGCGAGTACGCGCAGTTGTTGGCTATTGAGCTCGCCATAAGGCACGGCAACCCGCAACATGGGCGCGTAGCGTTGGATGTACCAACCGTTTTGCAGGCGTAGTGGGCGAAATTCGTCGTCGCCAAGTTCACCGGCTAAGTTACGGGTTAACTGGTCGCGGTATTGGGCGGCACGGGCGTGCACAAACTGTGTGTCAAATTCGGTGTATTGGTACATAGAGGTTTAAGCGAAAACGAGTTTGCTGCCAGCCCACGCCAGCAACACAGAGAGAACAGAACGGATGAATCGCTCAGGCGCTTTGTGCACCAAGCGAGAACCCAACCAAATGCCAGGGAGCGAGCCTGCCAACAACAAGGACAACAAGGACCAATCCACCGAACCCATCGACGCATGGCCCAAACCGGCGATCAATGTGAGAGGCACAGCGTATGCAATGTCGCTAGCAACAATGCGAGAAAGCGGCAAATGGGGATACAAAATCATCAAGACAGTGACGCCGATGGCACCTGCACCCACAGAAGTCAGAGTGACGAGGGTGCCAATGACAGCGCCGAAAAGCACAGGCAAGGCCCAATGGCGGGGGCGGGTGGCGTTTTCAATCGCATCTTCAGGTAAGGAATGCGGTGCTTTTTTTCCGCGAATGGCTTTGTAGAGCATGGCCATGGCTGTCAGTAGCAAGGCGACACCCAAGGTGGATTTCATGACTTGCTGCACCGCAGGTTCTGCGGGCCCGACTTCGTGCAGAACCCACAGCGTGAGGGCCGATGCTGGCAAGCTGCCCGCGCAAAGCGTAAAGACAACGCGCCATGGAACCAAGCGTTGTTGGGCCAAACTTAAAGTGCCAGCGCCTTTGGTGAAGGCGGCAAAGAGCAAATCGGTGCCGACGGCCAAATAAGGCTTGATTCCAAAGAAGAAAATCAAGATGGGGGTCATCAAAGACCCGCCGCCCACGCCGGTGAGACCGACTACGAGTCCGACAAAAAAACCAGTAAAGACAAAGCCAAATTCATGCATAAGGGGGCGATCATAGAGCTCCTTATGCAAAAACCAACGATTTATTGGTTGGACATATATGCTTTTAGAGAATAAGAGAAACCCCCAAACCCAAGACCGCGCACCCTGCAATCACATGCATCACATTGCGTTTGAACTTAAACAATGCGACTGCGGCACCCACCGCAATCAAGGCGCTTGCCCCATCCAATGCGCCTGAAAAGCCCTGCGGCCAGAGCAGGTGGTAGCCAAAAAACAGGGCCAAATTAAGGACAACCCCGACCACGGCGGCGGTGATGGCGCTCAAAGGAGCCGTGAATTTCAAATCGTTGTGGGTACTTTCGACAAAGGGGCCGCCAGCCAATATCAAAATGAATGAAGGTAAAAAGGTAAACCAAGTCACCAAACAAGCGGCCAAAGCACCTGCTAGAAAGAGGCTCTCAGGCCCCAGCAAAGCTTTGGCATAGCCACCGACGAAAGCCACAAAGGCCACCACCATGATCAGCGGTCCCGGGGTGGTTTCACCCAGGGCGAGACCATCCATCATTTGGGTGGGCGTTACCCATGCAAAGTCGGTGACCGCACCTTGGTAGACATACGGCAAAACCGCGTAAGCACCCCCGAACGTGAGCCAAGCGGCTTTGGTGAAAAACCAGGCCATTTGGGTATAGGTGTGTTCCCATCCAAATAGGGTGTTGAGCAGGGCGATGGGAATAGCCCACAACATGGCGCCGACCACCAGAACTTGCATCAAGCTTTTGACTTGGAACTTGGCATGCTCGGGGGCTGGCGTGTGGTCATCTATCAATGCAGGACCATACGAGGCTTGTTTGCTACCGTGACCACCGCCTACTCTGAAGGTTTCGGGCGATAACTTGCCCCCAACAAACCCTACTAAAGCTGCCATTCCAACAATCAAAGGAAACGGCGCGTCCAAGGCAAAGATAGCTACAAAAGATGCTCCGGCAATGCCCCACATCACCTTGTTTTGCAGAGCGCGCGAACCAATGCGGTGTGCCGCTTGCACCACGATGGCGGTGACGGCTGGTTTGATGCCGTAAAACAGGCCAGCGATCACGGGTACGTCACCATAGGCGATATAGACCCAAGACAAGGCGATCAGCAAGATTAAAGAGGGCAATACAAACAAAGCGCCCGCCACAATGCCGCCCCAGCGTTTGTGCATCAGCCAACCGATATAGGTGACCAACTGTTGCGCTTCGGGGCCGGGCAACACCATGCAGTAATTCAAGGCATGCAAAAAGCGTTTTTCAGAAATCCACCGTCGCTGTTCCACCAACTCTTGGTGCAGGATGGAAATTTGCCCAGCCGGGCCACCAAAACTGATGAAGCCTAGTTTGAGCCAAAACCAGAAAGCTTGTGCGAAAGAGACGGGGGCTGGCACTTCAAGCGAAACATCTGAAGGCGTGCTCCCCTTGGAATCGTGTGACAGATCCTTGTCTGGTTCGGTCGATGAAGATCTGTGCGGATTCATTGGCGTTGCATCTTAGTCCGTGCCTTTTCAGCAAACCGATGCGAGGAAATAGCGCGTATCAAGTGATCCTCCACTGGGGATGGGTGCCCCGTCATTTGCGCCACCAATATTTCACTGCACAAAAGGCCTAAGGTCAGTCCGCGTGAGCCCATTGCCGAATTGATCCACAAGCCTGCTGGTGCCTCAGAGACTGAACCCATCAAGGGCAGGCGATCGTGCAACGTGCAACGCACGCCCACCCAACCCCGAACGCTTTTGTCGAAAACAGGAGCCAATGCCTTGGCTGTTTCCGGAAAAAGCTCGGCAAGTCGGTTCAGGTTGAAAGTATGGTCTTCTTCCGTCACGCCCATATGGGGGTGGGTGCGGTCATAGGTAGATCCTAAAAACCAAGCCTCGCCTTCAGGTGTTGGAACATGGGGAACAAAACTACCGCGACCGTTGATGGGGGAAGAGGGCATGGGGGCATGGGTGGTTTGTGCCATCAAACCCCATGAGACTTGGCCTCGGATGGCATCGAATGGGGGCGTTAAGACGCTTGCGTATTGCTGGATAACGCCAGCGCAAAGATCCAAGCATCCTGGGCCTGCCGCTAGCACCACATGTTCTGCTTGCGCAAGGTGAAGACCAGAACTCTGGACCTGCCAAGACTTGGTGTTGCTATCCAAATGCAGTGCATCGACGCGCTGATTGCGCACAACTTGTATGTTGGGGTGATCTAGCAAGGCGCGCGTCAACGCAGAGGGTTTGATCCAAGCCGCATCTGGGTGCCAGGTTGTAATTGCTGCAGAAACGGGCCCAGTGCGCGGATAAGTTGTGACGCCACTGGGTGCCCAGTCAACGCCCTCTATTAAATAAGTGCGCATCGCCACATGCATGCGCTCCATGCCGATGCGCGAGAGTTGCGACAGCGCACCGTCGTCTTTGGAGGTGTGGGGCGATATCAGCCCCAGAGGCAGGGAGGAGGCACCAAAGTGGCCGGAGTCAATAACCGTAACTTGCCAACCAAGTTCTGCCAACGCGCGCGCGGTACTGGCGCCAGAGATTCCAGCGCCAATGACACAGGCGGCTTGGGGGGATGCGGAATTAGGCGCTTGGCGGCGGAACATAGCCCTGCACCGCGTCTGCACCATCGCCAAAGAAGTGTTTTTCCATTTGGCGTTTGAGGTATTCGCGGGCG
>CANBZB010000130.1 GCA_947373745.1 Burkholderiales bacterium
ACGATTTAGTTTTGGATGCTGCGCTCGACCACGGACTGGACTTGCCGTATTCGTGCAAAGGTGGCGTGTGCTGCACATGCCGCGCCAAGGTCATAGAAGGCCAAGTGGATATGGCGAAAAACTTCACACTCAGCGAAGAAGAAATTGCCCAAGGATTTGTACTCTCGTGCCAAGCGCGCGCCAAAACCTCGCGCGTCGTGATCAGCTTTGATGAACGCTGATGCGCTCGACCAGTTGCTTGACTGCTTGCGCTTGGTTCATGGTGTAGAAATGCAAACTCGGCGCGCCGCCATTGAGCAATTGCTCACATAAATCTGCCACTACATCTAAACCAAATGCTTTGATCGATGCAGTGTCGTCGCCAAAGGCTTGCAAGCGCAAACGAATCCAACGTGGGATTTCTGCGCCGCATGCATCTGAGAAACGCATCAGCTGCGTTGAGCTGATGATGGGCATGATGCCAGGCACCACAGGAATATCGGCACCTAGCTTGTAGGCATCGTCGACAAATCGGAAATACGCGTCGCTGTTATAAAAATATTGGGTAATCGCCGAGTTAGCACCCGCACGCACTTTGGTGACATAGGCTTGTAAGTCAGCCTCAGGCGATTTGGCTTGTGGATGCACTTCTGGATAACAGCCCACTTCGAGATGGAAATAGTCGCCCGTTTCTTCGCGTATGAACGCCACCAATTCACTCGCATAACGAAACTCACCAAATGTGCCGTGGCCACTAGGTAAATCGCCACGCAAAGCCACCATGCGTCGAATGCCTGCGGCTTTGAATGCGGCCAGCTGTTCACGCACACTGTCGCGTGTTGCGCCTATGCATGAAAAATGCGGAGCGGCATCAAAACCTTCCGACAAAATCGCTTGTACTTGTTGCAAGGTACCGTCTTGGGTCGAACCACCCGCACCATAGGTCACGCTAAAAAACTCTGGCTTCAAAGCATAGAGTTCATGGCGAACATTGACCAACTTGGCAGCGCCTTCTGGTGTCTTAGGTGGGAAAAATTCAAAACTAATCGGTGTGTGTTTGGCTGTGCTCACAGGGCCCTCCTGCCATACATAAAAAATTCTCGGTTGCCGTCGCCGCCTGCAATCGGACTAGGCAACCATTGCAAGACATCCACGCCAGCGACTGCACAACTGTCACGCAAACGCTTTTCAACGTCTTGGTATTTGGCGGGGTCTTTGACCAAGCCGCCTTTACCAATGTCTTCCGGTTGTAACTCGAATTGTGGTTTCACTAACAAAAGCAAAAGGCCTGAAGGCGTTAACACATTCACGATAGCTGGAATGAGCAAAGTGAGCGAAATGAAGCTTACATCCGCAACAGCCAGATCAAACTTAGGCTCTGCCGCGAACAACTCCATAGACAGCGTGCGTGCGTTACATTTTTCAATACAACGCACACGCGGGTCTTGTTGCAAATTCGGATGCAGCTGGCTTTGGCCTACATCGACACCCGTGACATGCGCTGCGCCGCTTTGAAGCAAGACATCGGTAAAACCACCTGTCGATTGCCCCACATCTAAGCATCGCAAACCCGTCACTTGCAAACCCGTGGCTTGCAATGCACCTTCTAGTTTTAAACCACCACGAGACACATAACGTGATTCGGAGTCGTCTACCAACTCCAGCTGGCAATCACTTGGCAAGACGTCACCATTTTTGGAGACGTGTTGCCAAACGCCGTTGTGCGCCTGCCAACGCACACCAGCAGCAATTAGACGTTGCGCCAGTGAGCGCGAGCTGGCCAGTCCTCGCTCGACGAGCAACTGGTCGGCGCGTGGCATCTTAGTAGCGGTAAGTGTCAGCTTTGTAAGGACCGCTCTTGCTCACACCAATATAGGAAGCTTGCTCGTCTGTGAGTTCAGTCAACATCGCGCCGACTTTCTTCAAATGCAAACGCGCCACTTTTTCGTCGAGGTGCTTAGGCAAGACATAGACCTTGCCACTCTCGTAGTGGTCAGGGCGTGTGAAGAGTTCGATTTGTGCAATCGTTTGGTTGGCGAAACTAGAAGACATCACAAAGCTGGGGTGACCGGTTGCGCAACCTAAGTTCACCAAACGGCCTTTGGCCAACAGCGTGATTTTTTTGCCATCAGGGAACACGATATGGTCGACTTGTGGCTTGATCTCGTCCCACTTGAGCTTCTCTAATGAAGCAACGTCAATCTCGTTGTCAAAGTGGCCGATGTTGCAAACAATGGCTTCGTCTTTCATAGCAGCCATGTGCTCGTAGCGGATCACGTTTTTGTTGCCAGTAGCTGACACAAAGATGTCGGCTTTATCAGCAGCGTATTCCATGGTCACAACTTTGTAACCTTCCATCGCGGCTTGCAATGCATTGATGGGATCGATCTCGGTCACCCACACTTGTGCGCTCAATGCGCGCAAAGCTTGTGCAGAGCCCTTGCCTACGTCGCCGTATCCAGCAACTAAGGCCACCTTGCCAGCGATCATGACGTCAGTTGCGCGTTTGATCGAATCGACCAAAGACTCGCGGCAGCCGTAGAGGTTGTCAAACTTGCTCTTAGTCACCGAGTCGTTCACGTTGATAGCGCGGAACATCAATGAACCTTTGGCGGCCATTTCGTTCAAGCGCAGAACGCCAGTGGTGGTTTCTTCGGTCACGCCAATGATTTGCGCGCCCTTGCGGCTGTACCAAGTAGGGTCGACAGCCAATTTGGCTTTGATGGCGTTGAACAAACAGATTTCTTCTTCGCTACCAGGGTTGGCCAACAAAGAAGCGTCTTTCTCAGCGCGTTTGCCCAAATGCATAAGCAAAGTAGCGTCACCACCGTCGTCCAAGATCATATTGGGGCCTTCGCCTTCAGATCCTTGCGCGCCGAATTCAAAAATGCGGTGGGTGTAATCCCAGTAGTCATCTAATGTTTCGCCTTTGTATGCGAACACAGGTGTGCCGTTTGCTACCAAGGCAGCAGCAGCGTGGTCTTGGGTAGAAAAAATATTGCAAGACGCCCAACGCACATTCGCGCCCAAGGCTTGCAGCGTTTCCACCAACACGGCCGTTTGGATGGTCATATGCAAAGAACCTGTGATGCGAGCGCCCTTCAAAGGCTGTGCTTTGGCGAATTCTTGGCGAATCGCCATCAAACCAGGCATTTCGGTCTCGGCAATTTTGATTTCTTTGCGGCCCCAATCGGCCAGGGACATATCAGCAACGTGATAGTCAGTTGTTTGTGTAGGTTTGAGAGGTGCGTTCATGAGAGGCTCCAAAAATAGTTTGAGGGCCACTGACGCACAGATACAAGCACAAGGGGTTGGCCGAGGTGCTCACCTCACGTTGTCAGTGGGTGAGCGCAGTTGGAAAAGTTTTCCGAGCCTCACTCCATCCACGCGGATGGAGCTGCAGCGCTCCTCGGTTGCCCGAAATTTTAGCAAATTTGAAAGTGGCCTATGTTGACTACTTCCATAAAGGCCTTTGTCATGCGCATGGGTAACTATGGAAGTGCGCGCGCGTAAATTTATCCTGCGGCAGACAAAGCTAAACCCGCATGCTCGCGTAGTGGATGGAAATGGATTTTAGGAAACCGCTCTTGCGCCAAACGCACGTCATAAGGAGACGTGCACAAATAGGCCAATGCATTCGCTGCATCCGTCGCCATGCGTTGTGGATAGGCATAGGTGAACTCGCGTAATTCTGCGGGTGTGTCTGCCGTGATCCAACGCGCGCTGGTGTATTGACAACTCTCTAAGCGGACATCGCAGTCGTATTCCGCTTTCAAGCGGTGTTGCACTACTTCAAACTGCAACTGACCCACAGCACCTAAAAGCATGGCACCACCCGCTTCGGGCTTAAACACTTGTATCGCACCCTCTTCGCCCAGTTGGTCTAAACCTTGTTGCAATTGCTTGGTACGCAATGGGTTTTTCAAAATCACCGTCATAAACAATTCGGGTGCAAAGAAAGGTAAACCGGTAAATTGCAACGCTGGTCCATCGGTGATGGTGTCGCCCAGTTGCACACCACCATGGGTGGTAAAGCCAATGATGTCACCCGCATAAGCCTCGTCCACCGCTTCGCGGCGCTGGCTCAAAAACGTGACAACCGAAGTGGGACGTAACTCTTTCGCAGTACGTTGCACTTTCAACTTCATGCCTGGCTTGTATTGGCCAGACGCTACGCGCACAAACGCAATGCGGTCGCGGTGGTTCGCATCCATATTGGCCTGCACCTTGAATACCACGCCAGAAAAACCTGGATCTTCTGGATGAATGGTTTTCTCTTGCACTTGCTTATTGACGGTCAAATGGCTGATACGCGGTCTTGGTGATGGCGCCAAATCTACCAAGGCGTCCAACACTTCCATGACACCGAAGTTATTCACGCCAGAGCCAAAAAACACAGGCGTTTGTTTGCCCGCTAAAAATGCTTCTTTGTCAAACGCAGGGGAAGCGCCAGTTGCCAACTCCATGCTGTCCATAGCCGTCTGCCATTCCATTGCAAACCGATCAGAGAGTTTGGCTTGCTCGCTCAATGGAATCGCTTCAAAGTCTTGTGGCAAACGTTCGCTGCCCGACTCAAACACTGTCATTGCGTTGGTACGCAAATTCACAATCCCGCCAAAGGTTTTGCCCTGACCGACTGGCCAGGTCATTGGCACGCAAGGCATGCCTAGTTCACGCTCGACTTCATCCAAGATATCCAGTGGGTCACGGACTTCGCGGTCCATTTTGTTAACGAAAGTGATGATGGGTGTATCGCGTTGGCGGCACACCTCAATCAATCGGCGTGTTTGCGCTTCCACGCCGTTTGCCGCATCGATCACCATTAACGCTGAATCGACAGCAGTTAAAACACGATATGTATCTTCAGAGAAGTCTTTGTGTCCAGGTGTGTCTAGCAAATTGATCACATGGTCGCGGTAAAGCATCTGCATAACAGAAGATGCAACCGAAATACCACGTTGCTTTTCAATTTCCATCCAATCACTAGTCGCATGACGCGAAGCCTTGCGCGCTTTAACGGAGCCAGCGATTTGAATAGCCCCTGAAAACAAAAGCAATTTTTCAGTGAGTGTTGTTTTACCCGCATCAGGGTGAGAAATGATCGCAAACGTTCGACGTCGACCAACCTCGTGTACAAATGAAGTCATTCCAAGATTATCGAACAAAGCCAAGTAGTCCAATGCGCGTGTGGCTCAATCAACGAGCGAAGCGAGGAGCCACATGCGTGTTGGGCTGCTTGGCTTTGTTTGCGCATACCAATTTGCCACTTGTCGCAGAGCTACTAATGCGATTAAGTTTTAGGTTTAGGGGGAGCGCAAAGAGAGATGGGATGTACCAACAGCTCCTCGCTTCGCTCGTTTATTGAGCTGTTGATACATCCCATCTCTCTTTGCTTTGTGTGTTCGGCTGTTATTTTTTGGCGATTTATGTTCTTGCTAGGACTGGGGCTAGCGCACGTCCTGTATGCGTGCCTAATTTCACTACGGCTTCTGGCGTGTCGGCTGCCACGATCAAACCGCCGCCATCTCCGCCTTCAGGGCCTAGGTCGATCACCCAATCTGCTTCTGCGATGACGTCTAAGTCATGCTCGATGACGACTACGCTGTGTCCTCCATCTACTAAGCGGTGTAGAACTCGGATGAGTTTGTCTACATCGGCCATGTG
>CANBZB010000131.1 GCA_947373745.1 Burkholderiales bacterium
GAGGTTACGACGCCATGCTCTAACCAGTTAGCGATGTGCTGGCTAGAAATACGCAAGGTGGCGCGGTCTTCCATCAGACCTACGTTGTGGATATCGGGCACCTTAGAGCAACCCACGCCTTGGTCGATCCAACGCACCACATAGCCCAAGATGCCTTGCACGTTGTTGTCCAGTTCTTGTTGTTTTTCGCTGGCACTCCAATTGGCTTTGGCGACCACAGGCACTTGCAACAAGTCATCCAAAATTTTGTTACGTACTTTGTTGAGGTCGATTTTCTCTAACTCTTTTTGTACATCGCTGACCTTGACTTGGTGGTAGTGCATTGCATGAAGCACCGCAGCGGTTGGGCTGGGTACCCAGGCGGTGTTTGCGCCCGCTTTAGGGTGTGCAATTTTCTGTTGCAGCATGGCGGCCATCAAATCGGGCATGGCCCACATGCCTTTACCGATTTGTGCTTTGCCGCGCAAACCGCACGACAAACCCACCAGCACGTTGTTTTTCTCGTAGGCTTGAATCCACGCGCTGCTCTTCATATCGCCTTTGCGCAACATGGGTCCCGCTTGCATTGCGGTGTGCATCTCATCGCCAGTGCGGTCCAGGAAGCCCGTGTTGATAAATGCCACGCGGCTGGACGCGGCAGCAATACAGGCCTTCAAGTTCACGCTGGTACGGCGTTCTTCGTCCATGATGCCGAGCTTGACGGTGCTGTCTTCCAGGCCCAATACTTTTTCAACACGGCTAAATAATTCCGCAGCAAAAGCCACTTCAGCAGGGCCGTGCATTTTGGGTTTGACGATATAGACAGAGCCTGTGCGTGAGTTACGAATACCGTTCTTGCCATGGCCTTTTAAGTCGTGCAACGCAATGGCAGTGGTCACCACTGCATCCAAAATGCCCTCAGGAATTTCATGGGTGGTGCCCTGTTTGTCGGTGTACAAAATGGCAGGGTTGGTCATCAAATGACCCACATTACGCAAGAACAGCAAAGAGCGACCGTGGAGAGAAACAACCCCACCTTTTTTGCCTGTGTATTGGCGATCAGGGTTCAGGCCGCGTGTGAATGTACGACCACCTTTCTCCACTACTTCTGTCAGCGTGCCTTTCACAATGCCAAGCCAATTGCTATAAGCCAAGACTTTGTCTTGCGCGTCAACCACGGCGACGGAGTCTTCTAAATCTAGGATGGTTGACAAGGCGGCTTCGACGACCAAGTCGCAAACACCAGCTGCATCCGTTGAACCGATCGGGGTGTTGCGGTTGATTTGGATATCCAAATGCAATCCGTTGTGCTCTAGCAAAATCGAAGTCGGATGCGAAGCCGATCCTTGGTAGCCAATGAATTGCGCAGGTTTTGCCAAGGAAGAGGTGACGCCTTTGGCCAAGCTAACAACCAACTCGCCATGAACGATGGCATAGCCCGTGGAGTCGATGTGCGAGCCTTTTTTCAGTGGCACGGTGCGATCCAACACATAGCGTGCATATTCAATCACCTTAGCACCACGCACGGGGTTGTAGGCTTTGCCTTTTTCAGCACCGCCTGTTTCAGCGATGGCGTCCGTGCCGTACAAGGCGTCGTACAAAGAACCCCAGCGTGCATTGGCGGCGTTGAGTGCGTAGCGTGCATTCAAGATAGGGACCACCAATTGCGGGCCTGCTTGCAATGCCAGTTCAGCATCGACGTTTTGCGTGGTGGCTTTGACTTTGTCGGGCACGGGCACCAAATAACCAATGCTTTCTAAAAATTTGCGATAGGCCTTCATGTCTTTGATCGGGCCAGGATTCTTTTTGTGCCAATGGTCGAGCTCTGTTTGCAAACGGTCACGTTCTGCCAGCAAGGCGATGTTTTTGGGTGCCAAGTCTTGCACGATGGCGTCAAACCCTTGCCAAAAATGGTGGGCACTGATGCCCGTATTTGGTAAAACTTGGGACTCAATGAAGTGGTGCAAGTTGGTGGCGACTTGCAAACTATGAACAGTGGTGCGTGGCTGCGTGGCGTAGGTCATGGTGCGTCTCAGAGATGAAGAAGTAAAAGTTGCGAAGGGTAAAAATGCGATCTTAGGGGAAAACTACAAACAGGGTCTTAGCCAGCCTCGGGCGATAGCAAAGCCCCGCTTTGCAAGCCTTTGAGGGTGGCGAAGCTTAACCAGAGAACCAGCGAGGTGGTGATGGCAAGCAGTGCATAGCCAGGTAAAACCAGCGGCCCACAGTCGGAGACAGCGGCTAATCGCAAGGTGAGGATGGTGAAGGCCGCCATGGGAAAGCTCATCCCCCAATGCGGCATGCCAAAGGGCAAGCTACGCAGGCTGGGGATTTGCGTCAGTGCCAGCGCTAAAAAGAAAGCACCAATTCCCCACATGCACCAAATCCAAGGCAGTGCCACCCCCATGAGTAAGAGGTCTAAGCCCACGATAGAAGGGGGCACCACCATGATGAACAGGGCGGGCACCATGCGCGGCGGCATAGGCCCCACGTGAACCCAGCGAACCACCAACAAGGTTTGCATCACAGGCCATAAAAACAAACCCAACCCAAATTGCGCCATGGCCCAAGGCTCTAACCCAATAGTGAGTCCGGCTAAGGGGGCAAGCGCATTGCCCACTACAGGAATAAACAAAATAGGTGTGATGGCATTCCAACTGGGGCCGCCCGCTTCTTTGGCTTGCAACCAGCGCGCAGTCACCCAAAGCGTAGCGGCGATTTCTAGTAAAGAACCGCCAGCCCACACAAGGCGCAGTCCGGTGTTGAGACTGTCAGACGCGTTCCAAAACATCGCCACGCCCAAACTAGCCAACAGCATGATGGAAATGGGGATGGTTGCCAAAAACGGATGCCGAACCGGATGCTGCATATCTATGGCAACAGCGGATGGATATTTTGACCAACGCACCAGACTCAACAAGCTGACGACCAGAAAAATGACCAAAGCCACAACACCAGCCAGTGTTGCTAATAAAGTCGTAAGTCCCTCACCGGAGTCTGAAGCACGCAACCAGGCTTGCGCTAAACCACACCAACCCATGACAGGGACAAACCAAACGGGGGATAGGTGTTCTAAGGCGTTCGCGCCTTGTGAAGATGCTTGCATTCACAGAGTGTAGTGGGGGCTCACTAGGCTAGATAATCCTCGACATGTTGCCCCCACGCCCTGATCAGAAACCTATCGTGCTGTGCGCGGACGACTACGCTTTGAACGATTCCGTTTCCCAAGGCATCGTGGCCTTGGCTAGACGTCAACGGTTGAGTGCGACCAGCGTGATGACTTTATCCCCCCTTTGGGAGCGGCACGCACCCGCTTTGCGCGAGCTTCAAGGCGGCATCGATGTGGGCTTGCATCTGGACTGGACGAGTGAATTCGCCCGGCAAGCAGGCTGGGGCCAGCCACTGGGTACCGTGATGTGGCGTTCTTTCAGCAGAAGGTTGGAGGCAAACCGCGTGCGCGAATCGATTGAGCGACAGTTCGATGCATTTGAGACAGCTTGGCAGTCTCCGCCCGACCATGTCGATGGCCACCAGCACATTCAACAATTTGACGGTCTGCGCGAGGTGTTGTGCGAGGTCTTGGCACGGCGTTACGGACACAGCATCCAGAAACCTTGGTTGCGTATCTCGCAAACGCACAAAGCCGGCTTCAAAGGCGCATTGATTTCTTGGATGGGAGCCAATTCTTTGACCGATTGGGCTTTTGCGCAAAACTGGCCTGTCGTTTCGCCATTGCTAGGTGTCTATGGGTTTGAGGGCACTACGCATGACTATGCGCGTCGCATGCAAGTGTGGTTATCTGCAGCGTCGCAGCTGGAGACAACCGCACTGCTCATGTGCCATCCCGCGCTACGGGCTGAGTCGGGCGACGCCATCGCAAGTGCGCGCGCCAATGAATTTGCTTATTTGTCTAGTGATGACTTTGTGGCCGACTTAAACCAAGCCCATATGCAGCTTGTTCGAGGTGGTGCCCATGGAAGGCCGCTCACGCATTGCGCTTAAACGCCCAATAACGGCTCAACGCAAAGGTCTGCAGCGCAGACAAAACGATGCCGCCCATCAGCGCCAACCAAGTGGGGAGCGCTAAGACGCGAAACAGCGCAATAAAGACCGCCTCATTGGTCACAAAACCTGCCACCGCCGTCGCCGCAAAACGCAAAAAGCTTTGCATCAAACCGGTGTCCGCATCTTGAAAACTCAAACGGCGATGGCCTACAAAACTCACCAAGAACGCAACTAAAAAACCAGCCAGATTGGCAAGTTCTGGCCACAACGGCGGAAATAAATGAAGAACAAGTGCAAATACCGCCATGTGCGTCAGAGCTGCCGATGCACCCACCAGCAGAAACCAAAATCCAGTGCGCATTGGTTTAAAGCCCTTTGCCCCAGCGCTGGCTCACCACATACAAGGGGCGCTGCTTCACTTCCTCATAAATGCGTCCCACATATTCCGCCAGCACGCCTATGGAGAGCAGTTGGATGCCGCTAAAAAACATCATGCCTACCACCAGCGTGGCGTAGCCGGGCACATCAATACCCCAGAGAAAATATTCGGCAATGACCCAAGCGCCGTATCCCAGGGCCAGACTGGCTAAAAGCACGCCTGTCATCGTCAAGATGCGTAAGGGCGCAATAGAAAAAGCCAGCATGCCTGTGAAAGCCAAAGCAAACGATCCGCGCAATCCGAAATTGCTGCTGCCATTGATGCGTGGCAAGGGTTCGTAATCGACAGCGGTGCTGGCAAAGCCTACCCATGCGTAAAGGCCTTTCATGAAACGGTTGCGCTCAGGCATGGCTTTGAGGGCCTCGACCACGCGTTTGTCCATCAACCGGAAGTCACCGGCATGGGCGGGAATTTGCACGCGGTTGCCCGCGTTGATCAATTTATAAAACAGCCCTGTCAAACCTGCTTGCAGCGCAGACTGGTCATTGCGGGTGCGCCGAATCGCGTAAACCACGTCGGCGCCTTCGCGCCAGCGGTGCAACATATCGGCCACCAGTGAAACAGGATGTTGACCGTCCGAATCCATCAGAACCACCACATCGCCTTGGGCGGCCTCCAACCCTGCAGACAAAGCGGGTTCTTTGCCAAAGTTGCGCGACAAGTTAACACCCACTACCTCGGTATGCGCGTCGCACAGGGCTTGAATCACTTGAGCGGTGTTGTCTTTGCTGCCGTCGTTGACCAAAATAATCTCAACCCGTCCACCCAAAGCCTGTAAGGATGTCAATACCTCGGGCACCAAACTGCCAAGATTAGCCCCCTCGTTGTAGGCCGGCATCACACACGAGAGGCTGGGTGAGGAGGGTCTGGAGGCGGTGTGGGATGGGCGAATGTCGTGCATGGGTAGATCATGCCAAAAAAAACACCCCATTCAGGCTTGCGTTTGAAAGCTCTCTGGGGTGTGTGGGTAGTGCTTTTTAAGGCCCGAACGTAAAATCACGCCATGCTCCACGTTAAACAAGATCTGCTGGCCGGTTTGCGCCAAGCCCTAGATGGTTTGTTGCCCGGTTTTGGGCAGCAGGCTGTATTCGAAAGTCCTAAAGTGGCGGCCCATGGCGATTTGGCCATTACTGCCGCCATGCAATTGGCCAAAGCTTTGAAAAAGAACCCGCGTGAGTTGGGCGAGCAATTGCGAGTGGCCTTGCTGGCGTTGCC
>CANBZB010000132.1 GCA_947373745.1 Burkholderiales bacterium
TTCTTAGAGGCAACGATGCTTGGGATCATGTTGTTCGGAAGAGGTCGTGTTAGCGAGTGGGTGCACACAACAGCAACATGGCTAGTCGCACTTGGAACAACTGCTTCTGCTTTCTGGATTCTTGCGTTGAACTCATGGATGCATACCCCTGCAGGCTATGAAATGATCAACGGACAAGCGCATATCACAAGTTGGTTTGATGTGATCTTCAATCCCTCATTCCCCTATCGTATGACGCACATGCTCTTGGCCTCAGGCTTAACCGTTTCTTTTCTCTTAGCTGGAATAAGCGCCTACCGTTGGCTCAAGAAAGATACGGCCAAAGAAGTGATGGCGTCCCTGCGTGCTGGAGTCTTTGTTGCTGCAGTGCTCATTCCAATTCAAATCTTTGTAGGTGATTTACATGGACTCAACACGCTAGAGCACCAACCAGCCAAACTTGCCGCCATGGAAGGTATTTGGAAAACACAAAATGGAGTTCCTGCGGTTCTCTTTGCTTTGCCAGATGAAAAGAGTCAGACCAACAAGTTTGAAGTTGCCATCCCTAATTTAGCCTCACTCTACCTCACCCACCACTGGGACGGAGAAGTCAAAGGGCTAGATGCATTTGGCGATAAGCACCCTCCTGTTGCACCTGTGTTTTGGGCATTCCGAATCATGGTGGGCGTGGGGCTACTCATGCTTGCAGTGAGCTGGTGGTCATCCTTTGAATTAAAGCGCCATCAAAACATATCCACACTCACTGCCAAGGTATTGGTAGTGATGACTTTTGCGGGTTGGGTTGCCCTAATTTCTGGTTGGTATGTGACAGAAATTGGCAGGCAACCTTGGTTGGTGTATGGGCTACTCACCACCGCGCAAGCCGCCTCGACTGTTCCAGCTACCAACATCGCATTTACTTTGGCGACCTATCTTGCACTCTACATTGCCTTGCTTAGTGCTTACATATCTGTGGTTTTCTACCTTGCAAATAAAGCCACCAATAAATTAGAAAATAAATCTCCTGCAGAGCCAAATTCAATCAATTTCACGGAATATAAAAATGCTTGAGTCTGGAATTGACTTATCTACACCAGCTGGATGGCTGCCACTGGTGTTCGCCCTCATCATGGCTATATCCATGTTGGCTTATGTAATTTTGGATGGCTATGACTTGGGCGTAGGCATCTTGTTACGTAAGGCACAAGATACATCGCAAAAAGACATGATGGTCGCGAGCATCGGTCCATTCTGGGACGCCAATGAAACCTGGCTCGTGCTGGGTGTTGGCGTTTTGCTAGTAGCCTTTCCAGCAGCGCACGGCGTCATATTAGGCGCACTTTATCTACCAGTTGCTCTCATGCTTGTTGCGTTAACGCTAAGAGGCGTGGCCTTTGACTTTAGAGTCAAAGCGAAAGCACACCATCGCCCACTATGGGACAAAGCCTTTTATCTTGGTTCAGTGCTGGCTTCTTGGTCACAGGGTTTCATGCTGGGGCAACTGATTACTGGATTCAAGCACGATGTAGCGAACTATCTATTTAGCGCACTGATTGGTTTGTGCCTTATCTCTGCATATCGCTTGCTAGGTGCTGGATGGTTGATCATGAAAACCGAAGGTGAATTACAACTACAAGCTGTTCAATGGGCCCGTAAAAGCCTTTGGTTAACTGCTTTAGGTGTAGTTGCAATTTCTATCGCGACACCATGGATTAGCCCACGCATATTTGATAAATGGTTTAGTTTTCCATATGTGCTGATGCTATTTCCAATTCCTACTGTGACTGCGGCACTTTTTGCGGTCATGGCACGTAGCCTTAATCGTTTACCCACCAGACTTAAAGACAGCAATCAGTACGGAGTAGCAGTACCTTTCACATGTACTGTCGGTATTTTCTTGTTATCGTTTTACGGCTTGGCTTACAGCCTCTTTCCATGGCTTGTGATCGATCAACTCGATATTTGGAAGGCTGCAAGTTCAACAGAAGCATTGATGGTTATATTTTACGGCGTTGTCGTTGTTTTCCCAGTGATCATTGGTTACACAGCCTATGCTTATCGGGTTTTCTGGGGCAAATCAACTTCTCTTGTGTATTAATTTTCAACCGTATAGCAAGTTGTATTTGCAATCCAACTGCCTTCGGGAGTTACGCAATGTTGGTAGAACTTCTCGCGCTTAAAGTCTGACAGGAAATAAGAGCGGAAAACTAATTGGTTTTTTAAAACAAGACTAACATTTCTTGCAGACTCGCAATGCTGATGAAATACACACGCCTTTAGCTCCTCGGCATCTTTGTAGAAATGGACGCTAAATCGCCCATTTTTTGGGCTTTCATCTTTATCCACATTAAGCAAACATACAGGTTTTTCTATCAATTTAAGTTTGGATTTTTCAGCGAGAAAATTAAGTTCAGCTACTAACAAATTTTGCAACCAAGGTGCGACCATGCCTTGACAATCGTAGAGGTCTCGCTTAATTAGTTGATAGGTCGGCTTAGTAAGTGGTTCAAGTTGGTCATCAATCATCAGCATGGGCTCTTTCCCTGTCGAAGGGACGCCATCAATCTTTATTTGAATTACTTCTTTCTTTTGCCATGGCAGAGGAATACCCAATTTGTCACAACCTGACAGCATGCACACCAGGAAAAACAAGGCTCCAAGACTCAGATGTTTTCTATTTGTACTAATCATAAAATGCATTACTTCACTATTACATTGAACCTTGACCCCTCAATACATCTAGAAGTTTTCAAAGTCCTTTTCTTTCGAACCACCGGAATAACCAAACGAATGAAAAAGCCAACACTGTTGCAACAACCCAATGGTTGACACCCAGTGCTTCAGCTAGGCCTATCTTTCCAAAGTCTGCCCAAGAAAGAACCGTGACCTTGTAAAACGGATACATCTCCGCGTATAGACCAGCTCCAACAACCATACCCAATGCACCAAAGATTGCGTGCCAACGACCTTCACCGGCAGCTCCAACGGATGTTCCCGGACAAAAGCCCATCACGGCCCATCCGATACCAAATAGCGCTCCGCCTAACAACACGCCGCCCATATTCATAGATTTATGGCTAAGAGTAATGAGGTCAAGATCGTATAAAGCCATGATGCCGAACATACCAACGATGATGGCTGAAAGCATGAATTTAAAGATCGTCATATCCTTAAACAACAAGGCACCTATCTGCTTTTCATAACGCAGCACCCGAGCTTTTTGCATTAAAAACCCGAACACGACACCGGTGAATAAACCTAATAATTGTTCTGTAGACATGATCAATTCTTTCTATACATGAGGTTAGCGACGATTGCGCCAAACCCAAAAAACAAGGCTAATGCAACAAATGAGCTGACAGATAACTGCATCATTCCACTCAAACCATGACCACTAGGACATCCATCTGCTAGCCGTGCCCCAATCATGGCGATGATGCCGCCAACGAAAGAAGCAAGCGCTCGGTTCAATACAGAAGGACCAAACTGGTCTTTCCAAATCTCGGGAACACCTTCTAATTTAAAACTCTTATCTGTCGTAGATGACAGCAATGAGCCAAAGAAGATGCCAATGACCAGCAGGAACTGCCAATCGAGTTTGACTTTTTCTTTGAGGTAATAAGCGTTTTCTGCGACGTGCGCTGGATCTACTGTCTCTAGAGCAAACCCTGCGGCACGCACAAACGTAGTGGATGCGCCTAAGTAGGTTGATTTACCCATGTAGACAGTCGTCAGGTACACAGAGGCTATCGCCAAAAGCCCCACTAAAGCGCCTGCAACATATGGGCTCCATCCGTCGACATTTGTTTCAATGCCTTCGATGCTGCAAGAGTTAACCCCTATCAATGAATAAAGAGGACAAAAGTTAAACACACCAGTTGCTATTGGGATAACTCCGATCCAACCCCACGGTCCCAGCACACCCGTAAGTACAAGAGCGATCAATATGACCCCTCCTGTAATGCGCATTTGTCTATCTAGGCTTCCAACATTAGCGTTCATATTAGTTTCCGGTTGTTTCGGTCACTGTACGAAATTGCTAGGAAGTTAGTTTGATCTATATCAATGCAATAGGTTTGAATGAGCGGATCATTAGAAGATAAACAAAGGGAGCTAACTATGAAACTACTACATGATCTTTTATTTACTGACTATGGCTTGATGAGTTTCATTGGGATACTTTTTATGTTGGGGATGGCTGTATTTTTTATACGCCTTTTCCTTAACAAGATCACACTGACAGGTGGCAACACCCGCATTAAATAAGCTCAGTCTTTAAGGATAACGCCCTTTGAATCAAGCACTCTGGTGTGAATAGGTATTCCTTGCCCGACACTTTGGGTAACAGTACAGAAATCTTCAAACTGTTCTAGCACGCGATCCAAGTGATCTAATTTGCTAGCGTCAACACCAAGATGCAACTTCGCATCCATCTTAATAACGCGCATACGTCCATCTGCATTTCGGCCTACTTCAGCTTGTACAGTTGTGTGAATAGGTTCAGGTGATTGATGGAACTTCATCAAGGCAAAAAATAACGAATCACTTAGACAATTTCCAACTGCAGCAGCTAATAGTTGCACAGGTGATGGCCCTTTACCCTCGCCTAATGGCGCAGGTTCATCTGACAAAAGCTTAGGAATACTTTCATCAAAATCAATCGAAAATTGATATCTTGAGAGCTGTTTTAATTCGACCGTTATAGTTTTATTAACCATTAAGATTTTTTGGATTACTTAGGAGACTCGTCCAATAGCACAGCTTACAAATGACTTTGCATTAGCAAGTCCTGCGTCAAGTCCGCTGACACTCCCGTATTCTGGATAGCCCATGGACTTTAATTTTGCAGCAATTGCATCACGCAGTGATTGCTCCGCCGTCACGCTTACCAACTGCTGATCGCGGTCGATCACGATATTGGATAAGCCCTTAATAGTATTGAGTCCTTTTACGATTGACTTTTCACAACCGCCACATTTAATGTTTTCAACATGGATTTGGATCTGATTGACTGACATAGTTACTCCTTTATTTAACAACCGTTAAGCAATGTCAATTGCTTCTTATCACCGTTTAAAAGTTTCAGGTATTTGTCATACATCTCATATGATTTAAATCATACAAACAGTGATCTAACGTCAATAAATTGCTAACTGCAAGCACGCGCTTTACAAATTCTGCTGAACCCAACTTGCAAGATCCGAAGCAGAACGAGCTCCCGAAATGCGGGAAACCTCTTTCCCGCCCTTGAAGATGGCCACAGTAGGAATACTCCTAATATTGTGCCGAGCGCCTATATCCTGATTCGCTTCCGTGTCGACTTTAGTGAACCTCGCACGTGGCTCAATCAAGGCACAGGCTTTTTCATACTCAGGCGCCATTGATCGGCAAGGACCACACCAAGGGGCCCAGAAATCCACCACCACAGGCACATCAATCATAGGCCCGAGCTGTCTACTGCACCGTGGGAAGTCCACTAGACTTCGATTAAGTCAAGGGGTAAACAAACGTTGATGCGGGTTTAAGCTTAAGCCTTTTTTGCGTAAGCAGAGCACCATCCTTTTGCAGAAACTTGCTTGCCTGCAAAGATTGGACACCCCCCTGCTGATGCGCCCTTGGCACCTT
>CANBZB010000133.1 GCA_947373745.1 Burkholderiales bacterium
CGACAGAGGGCTTGCCGTAAATTTTTTATGGATGCGTTGCCCCACTTGCACCTGCATGAAGTCACCCGCAGCGATCAAGTCTTTGGCGCGCTCAACTGCGGCCAAGTAATCGGTCTTGGCAAAACTGCGCTCGACACTGTGGCTGGTACTCGCCGCAATAGACGGTGCAATCGCAGGCGCTCTCAAACGCAACTTGAGTTCGTCCAAGCGCGCTTGCGCTTTGGCGTATGCCTGGGGTTGCACAGGGTCGGCATAGACCATGAGCGACAACTTGCCGGAGAGGTTGTCGATGACGGCCAGTTCTTCGCACTGCAACAACAAAATATCGGGCATACCTAAATCGTCTGGCGGACAAGTGTGTGCAAGTTTTTTCTCAATATGGCGCACGGTGTCGTATCCAAAGTAGCCTGCCAAGCCACCACAAAAACGCGGCAGGCCTTCGCGCAAAGCAACTTTGAAACGCTTTTGGTAATCGGAAACAAAATCAAGTGGATTGCCCTGGTGGGTTTCGACCACCTGGCCGTTTGTCACCACTTCAGTTTTGGCTTGCGCGCCGAAGCCTGATGCGCGCAACAAAGTGCTGGCTGGCAAACCGATAAAGCTATAGCGCCCAAAGCGCTCGCCACCCACGACTGACTCGAGCAAAAAGCTGTATTGCCCACCGTTTTGTACATGGGCGAGTTTGAGATAGAGAGAAAGTGGGGTTTCAAGATCTGCAAACGCCTCGGCTACCAAAGCGATGCGGTTGTAGCCTTGTTGGGCTAATTGGTTGAATTCGGTTTCGGTCATGACGTAGCGCCTTGCGGGTTAGGCAAAACAGCCCACAGCGGTACTGCTTCTACATGCTCTGCCAATTTAAATCGATGCTTGCCGGGATACACCACATACAAGTGGTCTAACTTCAAGTCTTCTAAAGCAACACGCATGCTAGCCGTCAACACTGGAGCATCCGCGCGTTTGAACTCAACGCCAATACGTTGCGTTCCTTTGAACATTAACAAGTCCAATTCCGCTCCTTGGTGAGTAGCCCAAAAATAAGCTTGGTCAGGCTTGGCTAAACGCAAGACTTGCTCCAGCGCAAAGCCTTCCCAACTTGCGCCGCTGTTTGGATGCGTAAACAAATGCGCTGCGTCTTGAATTCCGAGTAATGCATGCAAAAAACCGGTATCACGGAAATAAATCTTCGGTGCTTTCACTTGGCGCTTACCTAAGTTTTCATGCCATGGCTGCAACTGGCGCACCATCATGGTCTGGGTCAACACATCCAAATACCGTCTCACGGTCGGCTCTGAGACCCCCATAGACCTTGCTGGATGCGACGCCGACCAGACCTGGCCGTGAAAATGCGCCAACATATTCCAAAACCGCATCATCATGGGTGGCGCCACATTCAGACCGAATTGAGGCAAGTCCACTTGTACGTGATTGGCTATGGCGTTATGCCGCCAAACCATGCTGTCTTGGTCTGTATGCGCCAAATACGACAACGGGAATCCGCCGCGTAACCACAGGTTTTGTGCGGCCGTTGCATTCCACACACCATCTTGCGCGCAGGCTTCTTGCAGATCAAACCCCCCAACTTCCACGGTTTCAATACGCCCCAGCAAAGATTCACCTGCCTGCCTAAGCAAACTTGGAGATGCGCTACCAAGCAAAAGGAATTGGCCTGGCGCATTGGATCGGTCCATCAACACCCGCAACAAAGGGAATAACTCTGGCTTGCGCTGAATTTCGTCAATCACCACCCGGCCCTGCAAGCCCTCAAGCACTCCAGTCGCTTGCGTCAAACGCTGGGCGTGTGGCGGGTATTCCAAGTCAAAATAATTAGGAGAGTCGCGGTCTAAAAACCGCTGCGCCAGCGTGCTCTTACCCGCTTGACGCGGCCCGACCAACACAACGCCGCGCGAACGAGACAAAGCGCGTTCAACGGTTTTTTCAAGTTCAGTACGTTCAAGCATGGATGCTCATGGTAGCAGAACACCATGAAATTCGAAAATATGACTTTCGAATTTCATGGTAAGGCGGATCTCATTTGGTCCATCACCGCCTTGTAATCAGGCTTGCCAAAAATCGCGCTACCCGCCACAAACGTATCCGCGCCAGCATCTGCAACCCGTCGGATGTTGTCTACTTTGATGCCACCGTCAACTTCCAGTCGAATATCGCGACCGCTGGCGTCAATCAGTTTGCGAACTTTTTCAATTTTGCGCAAAGCGGAATCAATAAAGCTCTGCCCGCCAAAGCCCGGGTTCACGCTCATGATGAGAATGAGGTCGATATCGTCGATCGTCCACTCCAACACATCGAGCGGCTCGGCGGGGTTGAATACCAATCCCGCCTTCACGCCATGGCTTTTGATAGCTTGGATGCTGCGGTGCACGTGGTCGCTGGCGTCTGGGTGAAAGCTGATCAAGTCGGCGCCAGCTTGGGCAAATGCTGCGGCCAAGGCGTCGACGGGCGAGACCATCAAATGCACATCGATCGGTACCGCTTGGCCCGAAGCAGTTTTGGCGTGGGGCTTCAAGGCTTGGCACACCATGGGCCCAAAGGTCAGGTTGGGCACGTAGTGGTTGTCCATCACGTCAAAGTGGATCCAATCGGCACCCGCGGCGATGACGGTTTGCACTTCTTCGCCCAAACGGGCGAAGTCGGCAGACAAAATGGAAGGAGCGATACGAAAGGTAGATGGGGCGCGTGTCATAGGTGGATTATTTCACCTCCGCCATTACCCTTATTAGCGCTGTCTTGGGCTTGCGTCAAAATCAGTCCCATGCACCGTTATTCATTCCAAGTCGAAGTCCACCCGCAATACCTGCCCGAGCAGTCTGATCCAGACGCGTCGCTCTATGTATTTGCGTACACCATCACCATCACCAACACGGGCACCATCCCCGCGCAACTGATCTCGCGCACCTGGAATGTGAACGACGCAGAAGGCATGCACGAAAAAATTCGTGGCTTGGGCGTGGTTGGCCACCAGCCCCTGCTCAAACCCGGCGAGCAGTTTGAATACACCAGCGGCACCCGCTTGCGCACGCCCACAGGCACCATGCACGGCAGTTATTTTTGCGTGGCAGAAGATGGTGAAAAGTTTGACGTCGACATCCCAATGTTTGTGCTCGACGCTTTGAGCAACGATCCATCCAAACGCAATTTGCACTAAGCCATGGGCGAATTCGACCTGATCGCGCGGTACTTCAAGCGCCCTACGCAACGTGCGGTGCTCGGTGTAGGCGACGATTGCGCCTTGCTAGCGCCAACACCTGGCATGCACATGGCGGTATCGAGCGATATGTTGGTCGAAGGACGCCACTTCCTCAGCACAGCAGACCCCGCACGCCTAGGCCACAAAGCACTGGCCGTCAATTTGAGCGACTTGGCCGCCTGTGGTGCCAAGCCCACAACGTTTACGCTGGCCCTATCGCTTCCACGCATCGACGAAGTCTGGCTAGAAGGTTTTTCAACAGGGCTATGGCAACTGGCAAACGAACACGGTTGTGAGTTGGTAGGTGGCGACACGACGCAAGGCCCTTTGAATATTTGCATCACCGTCTTTGGCGAAGTGCCGCCTGGTGACGCATTGCTAAGACAAAACGCGCAAGTGGGTGACGATATTTATGTAAGCGGCACTGTCGGTGATGCGCGCTTGGCACTAGAAGTATTTCGTGGCACACAATCTTTAGACGCAAAAGCGTTTGAAGCAGTGCGTGCACGCATGGAAATGCCCACGCCGCGCATCGCATTAGGGATAGCACTGCGCGCGATTGCCAACGCAGCGATTGATGTGAGCGACGGTTTGTTGGGCGATTTAGGCCACATCTTGCAGCGCTCACAAGTGGGCGCGCACATCGACACCACATGGCTTCAGCACAGCAACACTTTTGGCGAAGACGCGCAAGCCGCTGGCATCAGCCCAACACTGGCGCAACTGCCTTGGAACAAACGCACCGAGTTCGCACTGGCCGGTGGCGATGACTACGAACTGTGTTTCACCGCTCCCGTGCACCAGCGAGAAATGGTGCATGCTGCCGCATGGGAAAGTAATACACCTGTGACACGTATCGGTCGTATTACCGAAGCGCAAGGCTTGGTTGTTATAGATCCTGAAGGCCAACCCATCACGCGTCGCTTTGCTTCGTTTGACCATTTCGCTTGAAGTAGATGTTGAACCAGCAATTTTTAAAGGCCCATCCAGCGCATCTCATAGCGCTCGGGTTTGGCGCGGGCCTAAGTCGCTTGGGCGCAGGAACAGTTGGCACGCTTTGGGCCTGGGCTTCTTTTTTAGTGATCCAACTATGGCTCTCACCAATGGAAATTGGTTTGCTCATAGGTGCATCCACGCTGATTGGTTGGTGGGCCTGCACCCTCACCGCCAGACATTTGGGAGTGGCCGATCCTGGCGCCATCGTGTGGGACGAAATCGTTGCCTTCTGGTTGGTCTTGTGGCTCATCACGCCATGCGGTTGGCTCGCGCAATTCGCGGCCTTTGCGTTGTTTCGCTATTTCGACATCGCCAAACCCGGTCCCGTGCGCTGGGCCGACCAAACTTTCAAAGGCCTCGGTTGGCGCGGCGGTTGGGGCATCTTGTTTGACGACTTTGTCGCCGCCTTTTGTACTTTGTTGGTCATCGCTTTTTGGAGAGTCATATGACAGACACCGCTTCACAAACTCACGCCGCCTCAACCTCCGCTCATAGTGCTATCGCGCAATTGGTCACCGCAGTTGCCGACACCTTGATGCAACACGGCTGGATGCTCACCACTGCGGAGAGTTGCACAGGCGGATTGATCGCAGGCCATTGCACCGACCTGGCGGGCTCCAGCCAATGGTTTGAACGCGGATTTGTGACCTACTCCAACGAAGCCAAACACGACATGGTGGGCGTTGACAACGCCACCCTCACCGAACACGGTGCAGTCAGCGAACCCACCGCACAAGCCATGGCACTGGGCGCGTTGCGCCATTCGCGCGCCCAAGTCTCCATCGCCGTCACAGGCGTTGCGGGCCCGACAGGTGGCTCCAAAGACAAACCCGTCGGCACCGTGTGGTTCGCATGGGGCGTACCAAGCGACACCGGCCCCACCTTAGGCGCTGAGACCGCATGGGTCAAAACCGAACGCATGCAATTCACTGGCGACCGCGCTGCAGTACGCCAAGCCACCATCGCACACGCACTGCAAACCTTGTTGCAACTTCTGAAAGCCTCGACATGACATGGTTCCAAGATTTTGAGCGCCACACCATCGCACTAGATGGCGTGCAAGTGTGTTTCCGCACCGGCGGCAAAAAAGGCGCACCCGCACTCGTGCTGTTACACGGAGCCCCACAAACCCACGTCATGTGGCATCGCGTCGCACAAGCACTCAAAAACGACTACCAACTCGTCTTGCCTGACCTGCGTGGCTACGGCGACTCCTCACACGCCAAAGGCGAAGCCGACCACAGCACCTACAGCAAACGCGCCATGGCCAAAGACATCGCAGGTTTGATGAGCCACCTAGGCCACGAACAATTCCACATCAGCGGCCACGACCGAGGGGGTCGCGTCACCCACCGCTTGTGCTTAGACCACGCCCCCCGCGT